>CAYXXQ010000255.1:0-5457 GCA_964469075.1 uncultured Rhodobacter sp. | reverse complement strand
TGAAGGCCAAAGGGCTGTTCAATGGTGCGCCCTATGATCTTGGGGTCTTTGGCACCGTGAACACGCCTGGTGCGGGCGAGGTCATCACCGCGGCGGATTGTGTGCTTGCCTTTGGGGCCGGTTTCAGCCGTTTCACCACGGTTCATGGCAGCCATTTGCAGGGCAAACGCGTGGTGCAGATCGACGACGACCCCCGCCAATTGGGCCGCCGCAACACGCCGGATGCGATGCTGTGTGGCGACCCGGCACTGGTGGCTGAAACCATCCTGCAATGGCTCGACAAGGCTGAAATCCCTTCGTCGCAGGCGACCGACACGATTGATCCGGCCAGTTTGCGCGAAGGCTTCCCGTTGTCCAAGTCGATCAATGCGCCAGAAACGCTGGATTACAGCCGTGCGCTGGACAGGATCGACGCGGCTTTACCGAAAGACCGTATTTTCGTCTCGGATGGGGGCCGGTTCATGACCGAGGCCTGGTGCCGGATAGGCGTATCCGTACCCAGAAATTTCCTGCTGTCGATCAATGTCGGCGCAATCGGGATGGGCATGGGCTATGCAATCGGTGCCGCGGTGGCGCGCCCGGCGCAAAAAACGCTGTTTGTCTGCGGGGATGGCGGATTCATGATGGGCGGTTTGGCCGAGTATTCTTCGGTTGTGCGCGAAAACCTAAATATAGTCACGGTGATCTGCAACGATTCCGCCTATGGGGCCGAGTATATCCAGTTTGAAGATCGGCAGATGGACCCAAAGCTTTCGACATTCAACTGGCCGTCCTTTGCCGCAATGGCGGACGCGATGGGGGCCAAGGGGTTTCGGATCAAATCACTGGCCGAGCTTGACGCAGCGCTAAAGGTCGTGGCGGGCATACAAGGCCCGGTGCTGTTGGAACTGGTGCTGGACCCGGCTGCAATGCCACGAATGCACAACTGACGGGCAGTTGTCGTGGAATTGTCCTTGGTTGATCGGCACGCTTAAACCTGCGGGGTCTAAATCCCAAGATAGGCTTCGCGAATCCGCTCGTCGGCAATCAGGTCTTCGGATTTGCCCGACATTGTGACCTTGCCCACCTCCATCACATAGCCACGATCCGCAATAGAAAGCGCGGCAAAAGCGTTCTGTTCCACCAGCAACGCCGTGACACCCAGCGCGCGCAAACCTTTGACCGCTTCAAGTATCTGATCAACCAGGATCGGTGCCAGCCCCATGCTGGGCTCATCCAGCAACAAACAGGCCGGTCGCCCCATTAAGGCGCGGGTGATCGCCAGCATTTGTTGTTGACCGCCTGAAAGCTCCCCGGCGTTAAGATTGCGCTTGGTTTTCAGAATCGGAAACATCGCAAATGCGTTTTCCATATCCGTGTCAACACGATCATCCTTGAACAAATAGGCCCCTAAGCGCAGGTTTTCCTCGACCGTCAGGTTGGTGAAAATTTGGCGCCCTTCAGGGGATTGCGCCAAGCCAAGCCCAAGGCGGCGATGGGCCGGGACGCGGGTGATGTTGTTGCCCCGAAACGTGATGCAGCCCGCGGCCATCGGCTGCACGCCTGACAGGCAATGCATCAACGTGGTTTTGCCCGCGCCATTGGCCCCGACAACGGCCACGATTTCACCGGCCTTCACTTCAAGATCAATGCCATGCAGAACTTCAATCCGCCCATAACGCGACCACAGGTTTTCAACCAAGAGCACGGCCAGCCTCCTCAGTTGCCTTGACGCCAAGATAGGCCTCGATCACTTTCGGGTCGCGGGCAACCTCAGCCGGTTTGCCTTGTGCGATCTTGACGCCCTGATCCAGAACGATGACCTGGTTTGAGATGTTCATCACCAGCTTCATGTCATGTTCCACCAATAGAACCGCGATGCCTTCGGCGGCGATCCTGACAATCAGGCGGTCAATTTCTTCGGTTTCCACTGCGTTGCAGCCAGCGGCCGGTTCGTCCAGCATCAGCAATCGTGGTCTGACCGCCAAAGCGCGGGCGATTTCCAGCCGTTTCAAAGCGCCGTAAGACAGGCTTGACGCCTCTTTCGCGGCCAGCGACTGCAATCCCACACGGTCCAGCAAATCGTTCGCATCCAGCAGCGACCGCCGCGTCCGCCGTCGTGATGCAGGCAGGCCCAGCAGATCGGCAATGATGTTGCGCCCCTCGGTCAGATGGCACCCGACCATGACGTTTTCCAAAACCGACATTTGCAAGAATATCTGCAGGTTCTGAAACGTGCGCGACATCCCAAGGGCTGCCAGTTGATAGGGCGGCAACCCGGTGATGTTTTCCCCGGCCAGCAAAACCTGGCCAGTAGACGGCGTGTAAAGGCCTGAAATCATGTTGAAAAGCGTGGTCTTTCCGGCCCCGTTCGGGCCGATCACCGACAGGATTTCACCTGGCTCAACATTGAAATCGACATTGTCGACAGCCTTCAGGCCGCCAAATTCAATCCCCAGGCCAGTGACGGAAAGCAGGCTCATTTCCGCCACCTGCGGATCAGATTGACGATGCTCGGCATCAGCCCCTCGCGCATGAAGATCATGACCAGCATCATGATCAGCCCTAAAATTAGATGTTCAAAATCATGAAAAACCGTCAGCACCTGCGGCAAGGCCGTCAGGATCGCAGCCCCGATAAAGGCCCCGAAAACCGTGCCCGCACCGCCCAGCACTGTCATGGTCAAAAGCTCTACCGAGTGTAAAAACCCGGCCACGTCAGGTGAAATAAAGCGGTTCATCAATGCCAGTTCCGATCCCGCAACTGACGAATAAACCGCCGACACCACAAAGGCGGTCAGCTTGTAACTGGCAACATTGACGCCAACGGTGCCAGCCGCAACCTCGCTGTCGTGAAGGGATCGCAAAACCCGGCCTGCCGGGCTGACATGCAGGTTCAGCGCAATCAACGCACCGATCAGCAGCGTAAACGCCGCAATCCAGTACCACAGCTTTGATCCGGTGATTTTGATGCCCCAGGATTTGAGCACCGATTGCAGTCCAAGATCCATCACGGCAATGCCATCCGGCCCGCCCGTCCATTGGGCTTCATTGCTAAGGACCATTGAAATTAGAATGCCAAAACCCAAGGTCGCGACCGCCAAATAATGCCCCCGCAACCGCAAGATCGGACGCCCAACCAGCCAAGCAAGCAGGCCCGAAAGGGCAGCCCCTAAAAACACGGCAGCAATCGGCGGAATGCCCAGATAAACCGGCGCAAGGGCACAGGAATAGGCGCCAATTCCGGCGAATCCTGCATGGCCTAGGCTGATCTGCCCGGCATAACCTACCAGTATAACCAACCCGGTAACCGCCAGCCCGTTGATAAAAATCAATGCGCCGATGCGATAGTAAAATGAACTCGGAAAGAACATCGGTGCTATGATCATAATCGCCAGCAGCGCCAGCAAGGTCATGGATTTGGGCGACAGTTTTGGCACGATCACACTCGATCAATCGCGGAGCGACCGAAAATGCCGTTCGGCATCACAAACAACACGCCCAGAATAACGATAAAGGCAGCCGCATCCTTGTAGTTGGAACTGATATATCCGGCAGTCATCGCCTCAATCAGCCCGACCGTCAGGCCGCCAACCAAAGCCCCAAACGGGCTGCCCATGCCGCCCAGAATGGCCGCTGCAAAACCCTTTAACGCTAGCGCGATCCCGACATCGTAGCTGGTCAGGGTGATCGGCGTGACCAGGACACCCGCGAACGCGCCGATTGACGCTGACAAGGCAAAACTAAGCGTCATCATCAGATTTGTGCTGATGCCGACAAGCTTGGCCGCCAGCTTGTTGTTGGATGTGGCAAGGATCGCCTTGCCGGTCAGGGTACGTGAAAAGAACAGGAACAGGCCTGCAAAAACCGCGAATGCGCTGGCAATGATCCAAAGGCTTTGCGGCAGGATCGTCGCCCCGCCGATCAAAATCGGGTCATCCCCGGAAAAGCTGGGAAAGCGGTGGATTTGCTTGTCAAACACGATCTGCGCCGCACCCCGAATGAAGATCGAAGCGCCAATTGTGATGATGATCAGCGTCACGATCGAGGCCCCTCGGGCCGTTTCAACCGCCAGCTTGTTCAGGGTAATCCCGACGCAACAGGTCAGTATGATCGCCGCCGCCGCGGCCAGCCACAAGGGCACGCCCGCGTCAAACAGAAACACCGTTGTCATCCCGCCCAGCATCACAAACTCACCCTGGGCGAAGTTCACGACACCGCTTGAGTTGTAAATAATGATGAACCCGAGCGCCACCAAGGCATAGACCGAGCCAACAGTGATGCCGGAAAAAATGAACTGCAACAACTCGGACATCAGGGCCCCCGTGTTTCGCTGATTGGGAATGAAGCAATGGCAGGGCACAAAGTCAGGTGCCCTGCCATTTGGCTTATTTTACAAGCGTCCAGTCGCCGTTGCGGATTTCCAGCATCTTGAACGCAGACAGATCAAGTCCCAGATGGTCCGTGGCCGACATGTTCACTTCGCCAGCCGTGCCGATAAAGCCGCTGGTGGCTTCCAGCTCATCCCGGATCGCGGCCGGATCGTCGCTGCCTGCGCGTTCAATCGCCTGAACCAGCATGAAAAACGCGTCATAGGCATGGCCGCCAAAGGTTGAAACCGGCTGGCCGGTGCGCGCCTCATAATCATTGCGATATGAAACGACGATGGCTTTTTGCGGATCACTGTCATCCAGAATATCCGCAATCAGAAGTGCCGCCGCCGGCAGGCGAACCCCTTCGGCCGCATCGCCTGCAAGGTCGATGAAGCTTTTTGAAGCAACCCCATGCGATTGATAAAGCGGTGCCCCGATGTTCAGTTGCTTGTAGTTGCGGGTCACAATTGCCGGACCCTGGCCAAAGCCCGGGTTGATAACGGCCTCAAGACCGTCAGTGCCCGCGATCTTGGTCAGTTGCGGGGTCATATCCGCGTCTTTCGGACCATATGTTTCATCAGCCACGATTTCGATGCCGTATTCGGGGGCTGCGGTCATGCATTGTGCGCGCATGGATTTGCCAAAACCACCAGTGCCCGAGATCATCCCGACTTTGCTGAAGCCACGCGCTTTGATGTCCTCAAAGATCTTCTGGCAGGCCATCAGATCCGTATGCGGTGTCTTGAAGACCCACTTTTTAACCGGGTCGATAATCACCACCGCACCGGCCAGCGAAATGAACGGAACCTCGGCTTCTTCAAAGACCGGGATCATGGCCATCGTCGCCCCGGTGGACGAGCCGCCGATCACCGCAACAACTTCGTCGTCTTCGATCAGACGGGTTGCAAACGTGAAGGCTTTGTTGGGGTCGGCCCCGTCATCATACATGACAAGTTCGACTTGTTCGCCGTTGATACCGCCATTGGCGTTCAACTCTTCCACCAGCATTTCCAGGGTCTTTGCCTCGGGGTCGCCCAGGAAAGACGCCGGGCCGGTTTGGGCCAGGGTGCTGCCGATTTTGATATCTGCATAGGCCGGAAGGGCCA
>CAYXXQ010000254.1:0-5489 GCA_964469075.1 uncultured Rhodobacter sp. | reverse complement strand
GTTAACGGCTGGATCACCGTTGACGATATCGACGTGTTTAATCGCGGTTAACGGGCTGGCGCGGCCAAGTTTAATCAACCAGACTTGTTTAGGCGATGAAACTGGTGCGTGAAGGTCGCAACACCCAGGATCGGCACGATCAGGTTTAAGATCGGTATGGTCAATGGCACGGCCATCAGCACCCCGGCGGCCCATATCGCCAGCCAGTTTTTGCGCCGCAAGGCGTTGGCTTTTGGCCCGCCCAACCTGCGCATCGCGACCAATTGGAAGTATTCCCGCCCCAGCAACAACCCGTTGACCAGCCAGAAAATCACCGGCGCCAAAGGGGCAAACAACAGGTAAAGCACCAGCGCCAGAAGGTTAACGCCCACCAGCAGACCAAAAAACCGCAGCGAGTCGCCGATTGCTTCGCGGATTGAGCCCTTCGGCAAGGCGGGCAGATGCGGGTAGTGCTTGGCCTCGACCGCGGCGGCGATTTCATCCAGGAACACGCCGATAAAGACCGAGGCGATGGGGATCATCAGGAAGATCGACAGGATCAGCCCGGCGCCGATGCCAAAGCCGGAACCGAGGTCGTCCAGAAAGGTGATGTCACCGATCCAGGGCAGGGTCAGTTTGTCGGGCAACAGCCACGCCAACAGCCAGCCGATGCCGTAGGAAAATGCCGCCAGCAGTAGGATCGTCAAACCCAGCGACCGCAGCAAGACGCCGCGAAATTTGCGGTCGTCGATCTGGCCGAGTGCCTTTAGAAAATCGTTGAATATCATTGATCTATCCAGGAAATCAGGGTGGTAAGCTCTGGTCTTGGCCGCTCTGGCGGGGCATGGGTTTCGGTGCCGATATGAATGAACCCGGCGACGAATTCATGCGCCGCCAGGACCAGCCCCTGATCCAGAAACTCGCGATCAAATGCCATCCAGCTGGTCAGCCAATTGGCCCCCCAACCGCTTGCCAAAGCGGCGTTCAGCATGGCAAGGCAGACGGCCCCAGCGGACAGGACTTGCTCAATCTCAGGCACCTTGTCTGAGGCGACAGGGGCGGCGATGACGGCGACGGCGAGATCGGCATCAGCAAACTGGCGTCGGGCTTTTTCGGCCTTTTCAGCCTCCAGCCCCAGGGCCTGGCCGCGAGTTTGCGTCAGGTCTGCCAGGCGGGCCATCGCGGCCCCTTCCAGCACGATAAAGCGCCAGGGTTCCAGCTTGCCATGATCCGGCGAACGTGCGGCGGCCGTCAGGATTGGCATCAATGAAGCGCGATCCGGGGCCGGGGCGGTCAGGGTTTTGGCCGGGCGGGAGCGGCGCGTCAGCAGGAAATCAAGCACTTCCGGGCGGGGATCAGGCATCAGGCGGTCCTTGGTTTGGGTCGTCCTTATGTCGGCACTTGACCAGCCCGCGTCAAGTCGCGTTTGCAGACGTCGCCATGAGCAATCGCAAACTGCGCTCAAACGCGGCCTGCGTGGCGCTGCGGTCAAACTCAGGCCGGTCGACCTCGGCAAACCAATGGGCAGTGCCTGGGTATTCAAAACTTTCAACCGCGCATGCGGTCTGGCGCATCGCCGCCAGCATCCGCCGACGCGCCGGGGCTGTCACAAACGGATCGTTTTCGGCAAAATGCGTCTGAAACCGGCATCTGGCCTTGCTGAAATCCCCGCCCCGCGCGGCATAAAAAGTGATGCAGGCCGACACCTCGGATGGGGCGTTCTGGGCCAGCCAGATCGCCCAATGCCCGCCCATCGAAAGGCCGAGCACACCGACCCGCGCAGCCCCGGTCGCGGATTTGAGGGTCGCAATATCCGCCAGCAGATCGCGATACATCGGCTGTTTGCGTTTCGCCTGCCGCAGGGCCTGTGCTTCGGACGGGATGGTTGCGAGCCGTCCCGCAAACAGATCGGCCAGCATCACCGTCACGCCCTTGGCGCTGAACCGCGCACCCAGCGTTTTGGTGCCGCTGCTTAGCCCCCACCAGGGATGGATCAGCAGCAGCGCCGCCCTTGACTGCCCTTTGGCAGGCAGCAGACGCGCTGTCATTTCAGCGCCGGATCCTGGGCCACCCGCACCAGCCGGGTCAGATCGGCCAGGGCTTCGATTTGCCGGCCCTCAGCGTCAAAATTTGCGGGCGACAGCCAGCTTGTGAACGCTTCTTTCAGGGCGAGCCATTCTTTGTCGATGGCGGCAAACCAGGCGGTGTCGCGGTTGCGGCCTTTGGAAATCGTGTGCTGGCGAAACACGCCTTCATAGGTCAGCCCAAAGCGTTCGGCGGCCCTGCGGGAGCGCAGGTTTGATGCGTCGCATTTCCATTCAAACCGGCGATAGCCTGCCTCGAACGCCCATTGCATCAGCAGATATATCGCTTCGGTTACCGCCGGGCTGCGTTGCAGTTCCGGGGCGATGTTGATGTGGCCAACCTCGATGGATCCGGCGGTGGGGTCGATGCGCATCAGGCTCATCACGCCGCCGGCATGGCCGGTTTTCCGGTCGATCAGGGTGTAGAAAAACGGATCCTCCCGACTGGTCACGTCGCGCACCCAATGGTGATAGCCCGAGACCGAGCTGAACGGCCCATAAGGCAGATATTTCCAGATCATCCCGTCTGGATCAAGCGAGTTGGCGCGGTGCAGATCGGCGGCGTGGCGGTCGGCGTTCAGGCGTTCAAGACGCACATAACGCCCTTCAAACACGCGTCCATCCGGGGTTGGCGGTGGGGTCCAGTTTGCGACCAATTCGCCATCATTATGCAGTTCTTTCACGCCCACCCCCGCCTGAATACCCGGTTTTAAAGCAGGATACGCGGATCGTCCGCCATGTCCAGCCCGGGAAAAACCACACTTTGCAGAAAGCCGGGTTCCAGCCCGAACAAACCGCGCATCGCATGTGCCGCGTAGGCACGCAAATCGGCTGTCGGCATGAGATCGCGGTCCTGGTAAAGATCGCCGTCACCAAGGCCTGGCCACTGGCCGTAAACCCGCCCGCCCCGGATCGCACCCCCGGCCAGAACCATCGCGCTACCGGTGCCGTGATCGGTGCCCCTGGTGCCGTTTTCCCGGGCGGTGCGGCCAAATTCGGTCATCGCCACAACGGCGGTTTTGCCCCAGTTTGCGCCAAGAGTGGCTTTCAGCGTCAGCAGCGCCGCGGTCAGTTCGGAGGTCGAGGATTTGAAACTGCCGGCCTGATTGCGATGGGTGTCCCAGCCGCTGATCGAAAAGGCGGCGATCCTTGTGTCCTCATTCAAGCGTTCCGCTGCGAAGCGTGCCAGTGCGTCGGCGCGCGCGGCTTTGCCCGCCCCGGCCATCGCCTGCATCATCTGTTGGGTGTCGATCATGCCGTCGTCATCGGCAGCATCCGCCCCGATATCCATCATGCCAGCCAGGCCAATGGCATCCAGCCCGGCGGCTTGAAACACCGGGTCGTCGTGGTAAAGCTGTTCCAGCAGGCGCTTGCCCTGATCGGTGAGGTCCAGACGCGATTCCGGTGACCAGCTTGACACCGGCGCATCGCCATTGAGGATAATCATGTCCTGACGGCCAACTGCGAAGGCCGTGCGCGCGGTCAGGCCCGGCACCTGCCCCAGCATGCGGTTAAGCCAGCCATCGCGGACAGCCCCGATGCCGACATCCATGCCGGTGCCTGCCTCCAGCAAATCCTGGCCGTCAAAATGGCTGCGCTTGTCGCGGTATGGGGTCGAAACCGCATGCGCGAAGGCCAATTCGCCCGCCTGCCACATCGGCATCAACCCGGCGGCGTATTTGTTAAGGGCGAAAAACCCGTCAAGATCAGTGGTGCCGTCGGGGGCGCTTAGCCCCGGTCGGTAGCCTACGAAATGCGCGTCGCCCACGGGGCGCACAAGGTCAAGCCCGTCCATGCCGCCGCGCAGGATGATCACCACCAGACGCGTGTCCCAGGGGGCTGCGGCCAGGGTGATCGGCGTGACGAAAGGGGAGGCCGCCAGCGAGCACCCCAGCACACTGCTTTGAAGGATAAACTTGCGGCGGTTGATCAGAGTACCTGTCATGTCGCGATCCTATCGGCGGTTAAACTGCGGGGAGGCCAGCACCAGCGCCATGCCTTCAAGACGGCTTTCGGAAAAGCCAACTGCGCGGCGAAATCCGTCATCGGCAACCTCCTTAAGGGCCGCACCGGCGAAGGCCGCCGGATCGGTTTCCGTGGCCAGCCGGTCGGTGGCGATCAGCGCCCATTGCACCCGCGCGGCCAGACCTTGGGGCGTGATCCAGTCGTCAAGGGTTTCCGGCCAACCATCCGGGCCGGGGGCGCGTTGCCAGGGCTGGCCCATCACCTCCATCGGGGCGGCAAGATAGCGGCGGAGCTCCCCTATCTTAAGGTCGGTCATCTGCGCTTTTGTCGTGCCGAAGGCGCGCAAAGACGAGACCATGAAATCAAACGGTTGCTTGGCTTTGGCGCCAAACCCAAGCCAGGCGGATGGGTGGGCCAGCATCGCTTGATAGCTGGCCATCAGATCGCCCTGGCTGTCGCGATAGGCGCTGGCAATGGCCGTCACAAGACCGGGATCAGGGTCGTCGCTGACGAAATGCACCGCCAGTTTTTTGGCAATATGGGTGGCCGTTTCGGGATGCAGCGCCAGATCGTCAAGGGCTTGATAAATATCATCAATCGCTGCGGTTTCACCACTGTAGCTTTGGCCCAGGACAACCTCGGCCCCGGGTTCGGCGGCATTGTGGCGAAAGCGAAAGCCGTTCTTGAAATCATACATGAGGCCGGTCAGAAGTTCAGCGAACTGGCGCACGTCCTGCTGGCGATAGCTGCTGCCAACGCCCAGTGTGTGCAACTCCAAAACCTCGCGCGCCAGGTTTTCATTCAGGCCGCGCCCGGTGCGTTTACCAGCGGCGGAATTTGGGCCGATAGACAGCACCTGATCCAAATAGATCAGCATCGCCGGATGGGTGACGGCGGCGCGCAGAAGATCGCGAAAATTGCCGGCGATATGCGGGCGGATCGCCTCGTCGCCATAAGCGGAAATGATGAAGCGCAGACCCTTGTCGCGCCCGGCAACGGTGAAATGATCCGACCAGAAGCGAAACAGACGTTCGCGAAACCCATCAGGGCTGAGCATCGGGCGCACGAATGCCGTGCGCATTTCTTCCAGATGCGAGTAAACCGATTTTTGCCGCGCGGCTTTTAGGGCCTCAAGCGCGCCATCCTCGTTCAGTTTGCGGGCGCGGCGCAGCACGGCCATTTCCCGGCTTTCATCTTCGCGCTGGGCAAAGGATGCGATCGGTAGGGTTTTTGCGATCGTGTCAGGGGTGGTCAGGCCAGCCAGCAAGTCCGCTGACGTCGTCGCCGATTTTGAAAGCGCCGAAAAGCCATAGCCGAACCGGATCAAAGCCACCGTTTCCATTGACGGTTTCATCACATGCCTCCAGATCAAGGGCAGAAATTCAACGACCGGGTGGGAAGTGCCTGTTTATGACTGCCCTGGTTTTTCTGGCGATAATACCCGGATTTCCGCCCGCGGCC
>CAYXXQ010000253.1:0-5512 GCA_964469075.1 uncultured Rhodobacter sp. | reverse complement strand
CGACCAATATGACGAGCGACTTTTTTAACCGGTAGCATGCCTGTTATCTGCGTCAGCAGAGCCCTAAGTTGATTGTTCCCAAGGGGTCTGAACGCCCCTTCTTCATGGGTCTATATCACCTGGAGGCACGCCTGTCACGCCGTGACGACATTGGCTGGAACGCCACCGCCACATGCGCTTCGCAATAGGGTTTGCCCTGTTGCACCGCGTGACCACAGAACCAGAATTCATCGGTCGCCGGATCGCCAACCGGCCATTTGCATGTCCGTTCGGTCAATTCCATCAGGTTAAGCCGCTTGGCGGTCTTTTCCATTTCGCGCACGGTCGCCAGGGCCTCGGCGCTAACTTCGTTGGCTGAAGGTTGCGGCGGCAGCGGCTGGCCTGCTTTGATGATCGGTTTACGCGGCGGGATCGGGGCAACACGCACCGGGGCGGCGGCCACGGCTGGTTCGGCCTTTTCCGGCTGCTTCGGCTTTTCCGCGGCGGGCTTGGCTGCGGCCTTGGGCGCTGGTTTTTCCTTGGCCCCCGGCTTGGCTGTCGTCGTCGCCCGGTTGGACAGGCCCAGACGATGGACTTTGCCGATAACGGCATTGCGGGTGACGCCGCCCAGTTCCTTGGCGATCTGGCTGGCCGATTTGCCTTCGCCCCACATGGTTTTCAGCACTTCAACGCGCTCATCTGTCCAAGACATGTCTGCTCCAGTTACTTGCCTGTCAGGGGGTCTTGCGGCGGTTCTTGCCGCGACCGGACGGGCGAAATTCAGTGATCCTCCATTGTAACCTTTGTCCGAGGGGTTACAAGGGCCAGAAAGACAGGTTTTTCTAAAGGAGCATCAGATGGCCGGCAGCAAAGCCTATTTGATGGGGCAACGGCATTTTGGACGGGTGAATTGGCTTGGCCTTTACACCCTGGCCGAACGCGAAGTGGTGCGGTTTATCGCCGTCTGGAGCCAGACCGTGCTTGCCCCCCTGATTACCGCCGGGCTGTTTCTTCTGGTGTTTGATCTGGCGATCGGCAGCCAGCGCGGCGCTGTCATGGGCGTGCCGTTTTCGCATTTCCTGGCGCCGGGCATCCTGATGATGACGGTGATCCAGAATGCCTTTGCCAATACCGCCAGTTCCTTGGTGATCTCCAAGGTGCAGGGCAATATCGTTGACACGCTGATGCCGCCCTTGTCGCCCTTGGAACTGGTGATCGGCTATACTGCTGGCGGGATCATTCGCGGTTTGGTGGTCGCACTGGCTGTGGCCATCGTCTGTTTCCCGGTCCTTGGCGTCGGCATCGCGCATCCGATCTGGGCGCTGGTCTTTGTGCTGCTGGGGGCGGCACTTTTGGCGCTGGTCGGGCTGTTGGCGGGGATCGTGTCGGACCGGTTTGATCAGATGAACGCGATCACCAATTTCATTGTCACACCCCTAAGTTTTCTGTCAGGCACGTTTTACTCCATCGACATCCTGCCCCCGGCCTTGCAGATCGTCACGCGCTACAATCCGATTTTCTATCTGATTGACGGCATGCGCTACGGGGTGATCGGGGTTTCTGACACCTCGCCCCTGGTCGGGCTGGCCTTCACCGGTGGTCTGGTTTTACTGCTGACGGCGATTGGCTGGCGCTGGATTGCGACCGGTTATCGTCTGAAAAGTTGAGGCGCCGGGCGCGCCCCTCACGCAAGGCCAAAAGTAACGCCCCTGACAGGATGACCGCCGCCCCGATCAGGCTGATGACGTCAGGCAGTGTGCCAAACAGCAAACTGTCATAGAAAGTGGCGAAAACCAGCACCGCATAGGAAAACGGCACTGCGAAACTGGCGTCGGCACTGCGCATCGACTGAATATAAAGCGCCTGGGCTGAAACCATGATCACCCCGACCATCGCCAGCATCCCCCATTGCGTCGGGGTGGGCGGCAACCAGACAAAAGACGCAGCAGTAGCAGCGATCAGGAAGCCGAACAGGTTGTTGATCGACAAGATCTGCAACGGCGCTTCCCGCCCGCTGAGGCGCTTTACCAACACGATCTCAAGCCCCATCGCAATGGCGGCGGCCAATGCGAACAAGGCGGCAGGTTGAAAGCTGCCGGGGCCGGGTCGCAACAGGATCAGCGCACCAGTTAAGGCGATTGCGGCGGCCAGCCACCGGATCGGCCCGATCCGTTCGTGCAGCAGCGGGATTGCCAGAACCATCGCGATCACCGGGTTCAGAAAACTGATCGCGGTCGCATCCGAAACCGGAATGCGGGCCACGGCCGTAAACATCAGCGTCACCCCCAGCCAGCCAAACAGCGACCGCACCGCATGCAGTTTCAGGGACGGTTTGTGAAACTTCGGGCGGTTCAGCGACTGGATCATGATCAGCACGATCAGGGCAAAGCCAAACCGACCGGCGCTGATCTGAAACGGATGCAACGCCTCCCCGGCCACGCCCTGACCTAAAGCCTTGGCCAGGATTGTGGTGGCCGCAACCAAAGCGCTGGCCGCCAGCATCATCAGGGCCGCGCGCAGGGGATTGTGCTTGCCGGGTTGGAACATGACTTCTGGGCTTTCCGAAAGGTGGAGGGTGCAGGCTGATAGCGGGAGGTAGGCCATGCAAGGGGATAGAGCGGGCCGCCGCCAGGCGCAATGTACTTTGACTGCCTGCCATTCAGGCGCAAAACCTCCGCCTCTGGACAAAGCCCGCCTTGCGCGCTAATGCAGCAGCATGGACCAGAAAACACAACTTCCGATGTCGCGACGCCGACGCTGAATTGACCCGCCCGACGGCGCTGACGGCGTCCGGGTTTTGATGCTTTCCATGCCCTGATCCACCCCCGTTCCACCCCAATATCTACCCCCTTGCAGAATTGACTCGCCCCTGACTTTGCGTCAAACCGGGGCTTTCAGACCGAAAGGCCAAGACCATGATTTCAGCCGTTTTACCGACCTATGCGCGCGCGCCGATGCGGTTTGTCAAAGGTGAAGGCAGTTGGCTGATCGACGCGGATGGCACCCGCTATCTGGATCTGGGCGCCGGGATCGCGGTGAACGCACTGGGCCATGCCGATCCGCGGCTGGTTGAGGTCTTGAAATCCCAGGCAGAGAACCTTTGGCATACGTCAAACCTTTATCACATTCCCAACCAGGAAAAACTGGCCGAGCAACTGGTTGCCGCGACCTTTGCCGACACGGCGTTTTTCACCAATTCCGGGGCCGAGGCGATGGAATGCGCGATCAAGATGGCGCGCAAGTATTTCAACCACCACGACCAGCCCGAACGCAACAAAATCATCACTTTTCAGGATGCGTTTCATGGCCGGACCCTGGGCACAATCGCCGCTGCGGGCGGGGAAAAGCTGCTGAAGGGCTTTGGGCCACAGCTTGAAGGCTTCGTGCATGTGCCTTTCGGCGATCTGGCCGCAACCGAGGCCGCGATTGACGCCGAAACCGCCGCGATCCTGCTTGAACCCGTGCAGGGCGAAGGCGGTATCATTCCCGCTGACGACGCGTTTATGAAGGGCCTAAGGGCGTTGTGTGACGAACATGGCCTGCTGCTGATCATGGACGAAATCCAATGCGGCATGGGCCGAACCGGCAAGCTGTTTGCGCATGAATGGTCAGGAATTACGCCTGATATCATGGCCGTGGCCAAAGGTATCGGCGGCGGCTTTCCCCTTGGTGCCTGCCTTGCCACAGAACGCGCGGCTGTGGGCATGGTTGCAGGCACGCATGGCTCCACCTATGGCGGTAATCCGTTGGCTTGCGCTGTCGGCTCGGCGGTGGTTGCGATTGTTTCGGACCCGGCGTTTCTGGACGGCGTTAATCGCAAGGCTGGGTTGTTGCGGCAGAAACTGGAAGGCTTGGTGGCCGCCCATCCTGAGGTTTTTGAAGGCGTGCGCGGGGCGGGCCTGATGATCGGGCTGCAATGCAAAGTGACGAATATGGATGTCGTGAAGGCCGGCTATGATCAGCATTTGTTAACCGTTCCGGGCGGACAAAACGTCATCCGCATCCTGCCCCCCCTCACCATCACCGAAGACGAATTGGCCGAGGCGGTTGCGCGTCTCGACCGCGCCGCCGACGCAATTGAGGCCGACCTATGAAGCACTTTCTTGATATCGACAAAACCACCACGACCGAGTTGCGGGCGATCCTGGAAAACGCCCGGGCAATGAAGGACGCGCGTGCGGGCCGCCCCAAAGGTATGCTTGATGACGAACAGCCGCTAAAGGGCCGCATGGTCGCGCTGATCTTTGAAAAACCCTCGACCCGCACGCGGGTCAGTTTTGACGTCGGCGTGCGCCAGATGGGCGGGCAGACGATGGTGCTGTCCGGGGCCGATATGCAACTGGGGCATGGCGAAACCATTGCCGATACCGCCAAAGTGCTTAGCCGCTATGTTGACTTGATCATGATGCGCACCTTTGACGAAGACACCTTGCTGGAAATGGCGGAATACGCCGATGTGCCGGTGGTTAACGGGCTGACGGATCGTACCCATCCCTGCCAGATCATGGCCGATGTAATGACCTACGAAGAACATCGCGGCCCGATCAAGGGCAGGAAAGTTGTCTGGTCGGGTGATGGCAACAACGTCTGCGCGTCAATGGTTCAAGCGGCGGGGCAATTCGGCTTTGACTTCACTTTTACCGGCCCCGAACAGCTGGAACCAGAGGCGATTTATATCGGCGACGCCCGGCGCAAAGGGTCCGCAATAGCGCTGGAGCGGGATCCGGCCAAGGCCGTTGCCGGGGCCGATCTGGTGGTGACCGACACCTGGGTTTCCATGCATGACAGCCAATCGTCGCGTGAACGGCGGCACAACCAGTTGCGCCCCTATCAAGTCAACGCAGATCTGATGGCAAATGCGCAATCCGACGCCTTGTTCATGCATTGTTTGCCTGCACATCGGGACGAGGAAGTGACCTCAGAAGTGATGGACGGCCCGCATTCGGTGATTTTTGATGAGGCAGAGAACCGCCTGCATGCGCAAAAGGCGATCCTACGGCATTGTCTGGGGGTTTAGGTGGTTGAACTCGTCTTTCAGGTTGGGTGCAGCCTTGTGACCACTTCTCTAAAGCCGTTATAAACCAGATAATTACACGCCGATCTTAACCTGTAACTTTAACCCAGATTGCTGGACCATATGGCACGCCCCCCGATCCTGACTTTAACCGATGTCCGCCTAAGCTTTGGCGGCAACCCGCTGCTTGATGGGCTGAACCTGGCTGTTCAACCGGGTGATCGCGTGGCGCTGGTTGGGCGGAACGGCTCCGGCAAGTCGACCTTGATGAAAATCATGGCCGGAATGGTTGAACCAGACAGCGGCAGCCGGTTCCTGACGCCGGGTTTAAGCGTTGGCTACATGGAGCAGGATCCCGATTTCAGCGGCTTTGCCACCCTTGGCGATTTTGCCGCCGCCAACTTGCCGACGGGGGAAGAATACCGTGTGGAAATGGCGGCTGAGGGCTTGAAGCTGAAGGCCGATCAGCCGCCTGAACGGGCCTCAGGCGGGGAACGTCGGCGCGCGGCTTTGGCCCGG
>CAYXXQ010000252.1:0-5514 GCA_964469075.1 uncultured Rhodobacter sp. | reverse complement strand
AATGTCGGCAAAAACCTGATCTGGGACATGGTGAATGAAGGCGGCGGCAAATACGGCGGCGGCAAAGCCTGGTCCCCGGACCGCGATAAAACTTATGCCGGCAAGCTGGTGTTGAAAGGCGACAGCCTGACGGTTAAGGGCTGTGTTGCCTTTATCTGCCGTGACGGCGGAACCTGGTCGCGCGTGAAGTAACCTACGGTTTCCAATTCAGAAAATTGCCAATCAGCCGCAAGCCGGTTGATTGGCTTTTTTCTGGGTGGAACTGGGTGCCGATGATGTTGCCTTGCCCGACAACCGCCGTGACCGGGCCACCGTAATCGCAATGCGCCAGCAGATTATCAGGGTTTTCGGCGGCCAGATGATAGGAATGCACGAAATAGGCGTGATCGCCGGTTTTGAGGCCGTCAAGAACCGGATGGGGGGCATCGATCACCAGATCGTTCCAGCCCATATGCGGGATTTTCAGGGTCTTGTCGCTTGGCTTCAGTGCGACGACATCGCCTTTGATCCAATCAAATCCCTTTGTGTCCAGCCCATGTTCAAGGCCGCGTGTTGCCATCATCTGCATACCAACGCAGATGCCCAGAAACGGCACGCCCCGCGTCATGACCGCTTGTTCAATGGCCTCAAACAGGCCACTAAAACTGGCTAGACCAGCGCGGCAATCGGCAAATGCACCGACGCCGGGCAGCACGATCCGGTCTGCGGTCGCAACGATTTCGGGGTCTGAACTGACCGCGACTAGGCCAGATCCGGTTTCCCGGGCCATCCGTTGGAAGCTTTTCTCAGCCGAGTGTAAATTGCCGCTGTTATAGTCAACGATGACGGTCGTCACGTTACAGGCTTCCCTTGGTTGACGGGATCGCATCGGCCTTGCGCGGGTCCGTCTCGACAGCTTCGCGCAAGGCGCAGGCGACGGATTTGAACGCGGCTTCGGCGATGTGGTGGCTGTTGGCCCCATCAAGCTTGGCGATGTTGAGAGTGATGCCGCCGTTCATGGCGAAGGAGGTGAAAAACTCACGCACAAGCTCGGTATCAAAGCTGCCGATTTTGGCGCTGGGCAGGTCCAGATCCCAGACCAGAAAGGGGCGGCCGGACAGATCAAGCGCTGTTCTGACCAAAGCCTCATCCATCGGCAAAAGGCAGGCGCCATAGCGGCGGATGCCCTTCTTGTCGCCAAGCGCTTTGGACAGGGCCTGGCCAAGGGCGATGCCTGTATCCTCCACCGTGTGGTGGTCGTCGATATGCAAATCACCCGTCGCCTTGATGTCCATGTCAATCAGGCTGTGGCGGGCAAGCTGGTCCAGCATATGGTCAAAAAAGCCTATGCCGGTCTGATTGTCATATCTGCCGGTGCCGTCAAGGTTAACGGAGACGGTGATGCTGGTTTCTACGGTCTGCCGGGCGATCGTGGCGCTGCGCATGCGGATTCCTTTTCAATGCAAGCCTTGCGCAGGCCTTATAGGCGGGTTTTGCCGGATTTGAAAAGAGGGTGCGACGGGGCTAACCTCGGTTATAGCGTTTCAAGAAATACTTGAAATACCAAAACCCTGCCACGCTTCGCGTTCTCGGGCTATTGGTGATACGCGATGTCTCAAGTTTTTCTCGAAACGCTTTAGTTGATACCATTGGCCCGTTGCAGGGTGCGGATATAGGTGACGATGCTGACAACCTCGGCCCGGGTGATGCCTGCAACCGGGGGCATATTGCCAAACCGCCAGTGATGTGAGCGCACGCCGTTAAGCGCAGCTTGCAGAAAGGCGTTGTCGCCGTGATGCGAGGGTTCATAGATGACGTGGATCAGGGGCGGCCCGGCCTGATCATTGCCCGCGCCATTGACGCCGTGACAGGCAGAACATTTGGCGTTGAAAGCGGTTTCACCGATGCGCACTGCGTCTGACAATTCAGGTACAACCACGTCGATCAAGGGCTTGCCTTCAGTCTGCGCCAGGGTCTGCGCCTGGGCTGTCGCGGTTGCCAGAGGCAAAGCGGTGATAAGGCCTGCGGTGGCCAATATGGTGGCTGATTTCCAGAATTTGCTGTGCATTGACCTGTTTCCCATTGTGCCAGACCCGGCTTGAATACCGGGCTGAATTCCGAGATTTTCAGGGTTCCAGCAGGCGGAAGGTCAAGGGGGAAATGGCTGGATCAGATTGAAAAGCTGGTGCCGCAGCCGCAGGAACTCGTGGCATTGGGGTTTTCGATCACAAAGCGCGCGCCGATCAGTTCCTGCGTATAATCAATCACGGCGTTTGACAAAAACGGCAGCGACACGCTGTCGACCAGGACTTTCTGGCCGTCCTTTTCAAGGACCAAGTCGTCCTTCGATGGGTCGTCAAGCTTGATCTCGTACTGAAAGCCGGAACAACCGCCGCCTTCGACGGCCACGCGCAAGGCTTTGGCTTCGGAGGCTGCTTCGTTGATCGCTGCCAGTTGAGCAAAAGCCCGGTCGGTAACTTTCGGGGGTAGGGCAAGGTCCATCTGTTCGGCCGCTCTGATCTGTTCTACACTAAGGTCAATATAGGCGCGACAACGCGCGGGGACAAGATTAGGGCTTTCATCATGCTGGCAAAATATGCCTGCTACCCGGCGCAGTCGCGCGGGCGGTTGTTTTCTGAAACCGAAAGCGCGCATCGCACGGCGTTTCAACGTGACCGCGACCGGATCATTCATTCCAGCGCTTTTCGGCGGCTGAAGCATAAGACTCAGGTTTTTGTTGAACATGAGGGTGACTATTTTCGCACACGGCTGACGCATTCGATCGAGGTCGGGCAGGTGGCGCGGACGATTTCGGGCGTATTAATGCTGAATTCAGAACTGACGGAGGCAATCGCGCTGGCGCATGATCTGGGCCACACGCCGTTTGGCCATACCGGAGAAGACGCGCTTGCGGCCTCAATGGCGGAGTTTGGCGGCTTTGATCACAACGCCCAGGCGATCAAGATCGTGACCCTGTTGGAACGGCACTACGCCGATTTCAACGGGCTGAACCTGACCTGGGAAACCCTAGAAGGGATTGCCAAACATAACGGACCGGTCTCCGGGGATGTGCCGCTGGCGCTGGCCGAATACAACGCCCGCCATGATCTGGAGCTTAACAGCTATGCCAGTGCCGAGGCGCAGGTGGCGGCGATTGCCGATGATATTGCCTACAACAATCACGATCTGGATGACGGGTTGCGGGCCGGGCTGTTTAACGAGGAACAGATCCGAGCGCTGCCAATCATCGGCGCGTGCTACGACCGGGTCGATGCCCAGTATCCTGAGCTTGATTTCATCCGCCGCCGCCACGAGGCGTTGCGCCGGGTGTTTGGGGTGATGGTGGAAGATGTGATCGCCGAAAGCCAGCGGCGGATCGGTGCGCTGGACCCAAACGATGTCGGTGATATCCGCAACGCAGGGCATCAATTGGTGCGGTTTTCCGAGCCGCTTTTTGAAGACCTGAAAGTCATCCGGGCGTTTTTCTTCAAACACATGTATCGCCACTGGAAAGTGCGGCGCATGCGGCGCAAAGCGGCAATAATCGTCCAAGAAATGTTCGAGATTTTTTTTGACGACCCCGGCATGCTGCCTGACGACTGGCAGCGCTGGGCGACGAAAGGCGACGCGACCCAGCGGGCCCTGGTGATCGCGGATTACATTGCCGGGATGACCGACCGGTTCGCGCTGGATGAACACCGCAAACTGGTGGACCCGATGGCCTTGGGCTGAGCGTTGAGCCGGAACCTAAATCAAAATGCCTTTTTGCGCATGGGCTTTTTATCCGTACTGATTATTGGGCAAATTCCTGCGACTTTTGTTTGGGGACTTTCCTTTGATGGTTGTTCGAAATACATGCAGCTTGAGGCGGTGCAGTCTCTGCAAATGTTCACATTTCAAATCTGGGCTGTCAGTCTGGCACTACATTCCGTTGCCTTTTTTTGGGTGTTTCCAATTGCCACGCTGGCCAAGTCGCGTGCCGCCAAAATCGCGCTCGGGGCCGGACTCATATGGAAAGCATCGAGTTTACTATTTGATCAAGGGGAGGCAAGCGGGTGCGGTGAAAACAGGGACTATGTTTTGCCATTTGATGTTGATGTCGGATATCCGGATGTCTTGTTCTTTATGTCAATCGTTTGCTGGTGTGTGTTTGTGATTGCACTGCTTGCAGCAAGTATCCGGCCAAAAAAATATATTTGAGCGTGTTCTACTGCTGAGCGTGCGAGGAGATCGGGCATTCGACCCAATCCTGACTGGATAGCTGCGTCGGCCTGTGCTAGAGGCCAGCGAAGACAATGCCGGAAGTGACGAATGAACCTTTTCGACGATATCAGAACCGTTGTCCTTGACGCCTTACAGGCTATGCAATC
Organism: uncultured Rhodobacter sp.; assembly: GCA_964469075.1. Taxonomy (GTDB): domain Bacteria; phylum Pseudomonadota; class Alphaproteobacteria; order Rhodobacterales; family Rhodobacteraceae; genus UBA5972. The sequence continues at coordinate 1,165 of CAYXXQ010000252.1, read as the reverse complement.
TGACGGCGCACTGCCGGACGGGCTTGATTTTGCCAATGTCGCGGTGGAGCCGCCGCGCGATCCTTTGCATGGGGATATGGCGACGAATGCGGCGATGGTCCTGGCCAAGCCTTCGGGCAAGAAACCTCGTGAAATTGCAGAAGCGCTGGCGGGCTTGCTGGCGGCCGATGCGCGTGTGATATCAGCGGATGTTGCCGGGCCTGGGTTTTTGAACCTCAGGTTAAATGCGGCGGCTTGGACGGCTGTGATCCCGGCGGCATTGGCGCAAGGTGTGGAATTCGGGCGTTCTGATATGGGGTCTGGGCGCAAGGTGAATGTCGAATATGTCAGCGCCAATCCGACCGGGCCTTTGCATGTCGGCCATACCCGTGGCGCGGTTTTCGGCGATGCGTTGGCCAGCTTGCTGGATTTTGCTGGCTATGACGTGACGCGGGAATATTACATCAATGACGGCGGCGCGCAGGTCGATGTTTTGGCGCGCTCGGTCTATTTGCGGTATCTTGAGGCGCATGAACATGCGGTGGAATTCCCTGATGGCACCTATCCCGGCGACTACTTGGTGCCGGTTGGTCAGGCCCTAAAAGACAAGGTTGGCACGGCCTATATCGGGCAGGGCGAAGAGGTTTGGCTGGCGGAAATCCGCGAGTTTGCGACCGAAGCGATGATGGAATTGATCCGCGCCGATCTGGCATCCCTGAATGTGACGATGGATCATTTTTTCTCAGAGAAATCGCTTTACGGCACCGGCCTGATTGAAGAGGCGATCAAGGCTTTGGATGATCGCGGCCTCATCTATCAGGGCGTGCTTGAGCCGCCCAAAGGTAAAAAGCCCGAGGATTGGGAGCCGCGGGTGCAGACCCTGTTCAAATCCACCGCGCATGGCGATGATGTCGACCGGCCCGTGAAGAAATCCGATGGATCCTGGACCTATTTCGCACCCGATATTGCCTATCACTATGACAAAGTGCAGCGCGGCTATGACCAGCTGATTGACGTGTTTGGTGCCGATCACGGTGGCTATGTCAAACGGATGAAAGCGGCTGTGTCGGCCCTGTCGGGTGGCAAGGTGCCGCTCGATGTTAAACTCGCGCAACTGGTCAAGCTTTATAAAGATGGCGAGCCGTTCAAGATGTCCAAGCGGGCAGGGACGTTTATCACGGTAAGC
>CAYXXQ010000251.1:0-5517 GCA_964469075.1 uncultured Rhodobacter sp. | reverse complement strand
CACTTAGCAAACACTCCTCCGGATCGTCAGTGCAGGCACACCGGACGCTTACGAAGGAGACGCGCCCGTGGCAGGGGGTCGAGCCGGTGGCGTTGGTAGCTGGACGAGGTCTTCGGGGCGATCAACGGCGAGAGGCACTATCTTTGGCGGGCCGTGGACCACGAAGGCGAAAGGGCTGAAAAGTATGAGTTGGTTCTCAGTCGCGTTTGCAGCAAGTGGGATTCGAAACCTCAGGTCGGTATAATAAAATCAATAGCTTACGCCCCAGAGAAGGTTAGACGGCAGTCGCGTTCCCTCCGCCACTTGCCCTTGAGAAACTGTTCTCCCGATCCGGCTGCGGCCGGATTTTTCCGTTGTTTTCAAGGGTTATATAGATTGAGCAGTTAACCGGCTTCGGTGGCATGAGGCCCGGAAGCGTTCTCTCCGGGCCGTTATTCTCCGGACCTGTTAACCGCAGCCATTCCGGTTATCAGCGTTAAGGCATTGGCGTGGCAGCATTAATTGGAACAGCGTATCTCGATAGTTTCGCAAGTTCATTCGGATACCGGACGGAACCGAGATCGAACAGTTGATCTGCGTTGGCCGTGAATCCACTCCAGCTTCCAAATGTCGACGCTGTATCCGTTCGCGCTTTGTGCTGCGTCAGGCTCGTGCTACGATGACAAAAAAGCATGAGGCGAGCAGTTGGCCCAGAAGTCGGACATCGAGTGGACGGACGCGACGTGGAACCCGGTCACGGGTTGCACCAAAGTTGGTCCGGGATGTGACAACTGCTACGCGGAGCGTTTCGCGGAGCGCTGGCGTGGCATTCCGGGGCATCCGTACGAACAAGGCTTCGACCTGAAACTGTGGCCATCAAGGCTACGACAAGCGCGCGCAGTCCTGAAAAACCAATCGCCCAGCTTCGGTCAGGGACAATGCGCGCGTTGAGCGGTTAAGCAACTTCGCACCGACATAAACCTCCAGTTCCGAAATATGACGACTGACACTCGATTTTCCGATGCCCAACCTCTGCGCGGCCACTGTGAACGAACTGCACTCGACCACTAAGGCGAACATCGACAGGTGCCGCAGATGCGCAAAATGTGCGGCTCTAAATCGGTCTAGTGATTGTTGTTCTGTGCGCAACATACGGTTCCTATATCAGCATATAGTTCTTTATTTGGAACAATGTCATCTTTGACACATCAACTCAGGAGAGACAAGATGCAAGACTTTGACACACTCCCAAACGTAACTGTGACACGCGAATCTTCAGTCACCCCAGCAGCCATTTGGAAAATTCTCAGCGACTTGCCTGCACTTCCTGAATGGGCACCTGGCATCGACGGAGCCGAAGTCACCTCAGATCAAAATACGGGCGTCGGCGCTGTCCGGCGGGTCGCCACAGCGCAATTCGGTCAGATCGAACACCATGTGACCGTTTGGGACGAGGGAGCGGTATTTGCTTATCAAACCGCCGATTCCGGACCGTTTTCACGCACGTTGACGACCTACACCATTCGCCCAACCTCAGACGGCAGCGCCAAGGTGACCGTCACTCTGGCGTTTGACACCAAGCCTGGTACGATGGAGCCGGATCAGGCCAAGGACATTCTGAACAAGGGGCTAACGGCCACTTTGGCCGCGCTCGAAATGCGTGCCCGCATGGCGGCGGATGTCGCGCAGGCTCTGTAATCATAAACATCTGGACGGCCGAAGAGGACTTAGGCCGTTCGCTACTCCATGACTCCTGACTAGGTATGTCTCTTTCCTGTCGTTAGCTGCGTCGGGCACCAAAATCCGGTTTGGATCATAGAACACTTCTTGAGCCGCGCTGGAGCTCAGCCGTGCATGAAATCAGGGATCTGGCGCCGCGAATGCGGGCGTCCGGTTTGCGCATGATTGTCAACCCCTTCCGTTCCTGCGAGACACTTTTCCGCGAGACACCGGAACGCGTGACATCTTCGGTATCAGGGGCTACAAAACAGGCATAGTCGCAAGAGACGTGAGCGGAACCGCCCATGTGGAAGCGCAAATGAGCACAGCTAACCCCTTGATATTGTACGGGTCCCTTCCTGTGGCAAATGTATACGGGGGGGCGAAGCGCGGCATATCGCTAGCGTCAGGCCCGTTTTTTTGGGAAGCCACCCAAGCAGGAATCCACCCCCAGAAGTCGAAATAACCACGCAATAACAGCAGCTTGGCAGGTGGACTCCGAGGTGGATGCCTGGACTCCCGGAGTCCACCTTGGAAGCCAGTGGATTCCACCTTGGTGGGTTCCACCCCCAGAAGCCAGCAAATCCATCGAACAGGACAATCCGCATGACCCTCAGCTTCGCCCCGGAGCGCATCGAGCAGTGGCCGTTGGTCAAGCTCCAGCCTTATGCGAAAAACGCGAAGGCGCATGGCGCAGATCAGGTCGCGAAGATCTGCTCGGTGAGCATAGCACGCTCCTTCGCCCTGCGGCGGATGTTCGAGGCGATCCGGTCAAATAGCGAAAGACGCTAGTTGGTGGTTATCTTCAGCCCGACCTTCTTGGCAATCTCATTCAGTGTCGCCATCAGCCTGTTACTTTCAGAGAGCGTGCCGGACAACTCGGGGCCATAGCGAGAGATCAGATACTCGCGGTCTTCTGTCATTTGGACGAGATGTGCCACGGTCAGCTTACGCAGGATCAGGCCCCGACCGACGGCAGAATCGGCTCGGTCAGCAAGATTGTGAAAGTGCGCTCGCACTCTTTCAGGCGGGTCACCCGCCGCCAGCAAGAAGGCGTTCAAATACAATTCAATTGCGTGAATTGCGCAAAGTCTTGCCGGAGCGCGAGAAATCGGCTGTTGTGGCCGCCCTTCAAGATTTAGGATCTCAGCGGCCGAATGGTATTCGGCCGCCAGTGCGAAAATCTCTGGAGGGCCTGCATTGGTGCCGGGATATGGTTTAGAAATCTCATCCTTCATTTTGCTCTCATAGCTTATAATGTTGGCAAATCTTTGGCCGACTCCTTGTGTATGGCGAAACCGCCGCTCCGATGGGACGGCCGCAAGACTTAGGTATCGAAGGTGCTTCAGGTCGCAGGGAGTTTGTAGACTCGACCCCGATCCTCGATTTTTTCCGACGTGATGGTCAGGCCCAGCTTCTTCTTCAGCACGCCCGACATCAAACCACGCACCGAATGCGGTTGCCAGTCCAAAGCCACGACGATCTCCGCGATGGTCGCGCCTCTCTCGGCGCGCAACATGGCGATCAGCGCCTCCTGTTTCGTGCCCTTGCGCTGGTTAGGAGGTGTCAGGTCCTGCTGCGGCTGCTGCGGGGCAGGCAAATCACCGTCGGTATTGCCAATGCCAAGCGCTGAATGGGCCAGTGGCGTGGCGCGCAGGGTCAGGGGACCCGCGTCGTCATGTCGCCAGACCGTGTCGGGATCAGCGGCAGCGATTTCCTCGATCAACCCGTGCTTCAGAAGGCTTTTGCAGACATTGCCCACAGCACCGCCCTTGAGGTTGGCGGTAACGGGAAAGATCAGCCCGCTTGCACGGGCGCAGGCGGTGGATAGGATGACGGATTGGGCATCGGATAGTTGAATCTGGGTCATGGTGATCTCCGGTTGTCAGGCGACGCGGAATGCGTCCCCTTCTACGGAGTGAAGCCCGCCAGTGGCGGGCTGATCAGTGGTAGCGTATAGATATCATTCCGCGTTTTCGCAGTCTCCGAATGCACTGTCTGTGATGCGCTTCAAGATGGCTGCGTAATGCTCAAGGGTTCCGACATGACCCCAGTTGATCTCGTCGGGGTGGCAGTTGAAGTGGTCGTCGCTGAGGTTTGCCAAACGCGCCAGCATCTCGTCGATCTCGGCCTTCTTGCCGATGAACGCATTGAGCGCGGCTTCCTTGTTGCGACGGGTCTTTTCAGCGCGCAGTTGGTGGCGGGGGGTGGTCATCGGGTTCAGGCGGGTCATTGGGGCGGCTCCGTGGTTGTAAGTTGCATCGGGTTCATGGGACTACCATCGCTCCGGCGTGATGATTATCGTAGGCAATTCGAAGCAATATCAGTGCTTTATAATCAGGGCGCGAGTTGCCAATCCATCAGGTCCGTTTCGATCAGCGCGGCTTGCTTGGCCTCATGGATCTGAGCCGCATCAGGCGGATCGCGCCGGGCATTGACGATGGCCACGAACAGCGAACGGGCGATTGCTGCGACCTCGTCGGCCCCGGCGCTGGAGAGTTGCACATCATGAATGGCGATGGCTTCGCCGAGATCGGTCAGGGCATAGAACGTGGCAAACTCCGCTTCGCCCGGATCACAGGTGATCGTATCACGGTCCTCGGGCGTGACAGCAACGCTGCGACAAAACCGCAGATCAAACCCGATGGCGCAGTTGCGCCGGACAAGATCAATGATCGTCTCGCCTTCTGGTAAGCAGTTGAAGGACAGTTTGGTCATGGCCGTCTCTCAGATTAGTTGCAGGTCGGCCAGCACGGCACTGGTAGCGGCCAGTTGGGTGGTGGGCAGTTCGATCTTGATGTGAGAAATCACGTCCGACACCTCGGCGGATATTCCGTCCTCACGCAGCGCGGTCTCGATGGCGGCGGCGACGGTGTCGGGGCGCGAGCGGTCGAACTGGTCGGGCAGTGCCGCGTGATCGATGCGGATAGTGGTGATGGCGGTCATGGTCAGGCTCCCTGCTTCTGCTGTTCGATCATGGCAAGGATGGCGCAGGCCATGCCGCCGAGGAATTCGCTGCGGCGAAACACGATCTCGTCGATCTCACCCACCGTGGTGATGGTCGGCTCGACTGCCAGGCTGTCTGCCATGTGGGGCAGCAAGCGGGCGGCTTCAGCGTTGTAGCGGTCTGCGATGGTCATCACGGTCTCCGATCCTGATGTGTTTCCTTACTCCGAGAATCACCCCGGTGCGGAGTGTAATCAACAGAAATCGCAGCAATTACATTGCTTTATGTCGCGCGGGGGTGCGCTATGGAGGGTCTGAGCGAGCGCCAATACGCTGCCCGCGCCGGCCTTTCACGCGGCGCGATCCAGAAAGCCAAGGCGACGGGGCGGCTGGTGCTGCACGGCGATGGCAGCATCGATGCCGCGGCCAGCGATGCCCTGCGCGCTGAGGCGACCGATCCCGCGAAGCAAAGAGGTCCGGGAGCCGCAGCACCGCCAAAGGCAGTCAAGCTGAAGCCGGTACCGGACACAGCGCTATCGGCCGTGGGCGAAACGCTGCGCGAGGAAGGGTTACCAACCCCGGTCACTGGCGGAGGCACGACGTTCCTGCAGGCCAGGACCGCCAATGAAGTCCTGAAGGCGCAGGAGCGCAAGCTGAAGCTGGCCTTGCTGAAGGGCGAGTTGATCGACCGGGATCGCGCGGTTGGGCTGGTGTTCCGGCTGGCCCGCGAGGAGCGAGATGCCTGGGTGACCTGGCCCGCGCGGGCGGCGGCGCTGATGGCGTCGGAACTGGGGGTGATGATTGCGGATCACGGAAACCTGGAGCCCGTCATGATGCAGAAGGTGCTGGAAGCCCATGTCCGTGCCCAACTCG
>CAYXXQ010000250.1:0-5535 GCA_964469075.1 uncultured Rhodobacter sp. | reverse complement strand
TGGGCGACATGATGAAGAAGATGGGCAAAATGGGCAAAGGCGGCATGCTGAAACAAGCGATGAAAGGCATGTTCGGCAAAGGCGGTATGCCCGGCGGCATGCCCGACATGAACGACCCCGCAGCGATGGAACAAGCTGCCAAAGCCCTTGGCGGCAAACTCCCCGGCGGCCTGCCCGGCCTCGGCGGCGCAGCCCTCCCCCCCGGCCTGTCCGGTTTTGGCAAAAAGAAATGACCATGACTTCTTTATTGTCCCAAATACTCCCGCCGGAGGCTCCGACACAAAAGCCAGACGCGTCCCTGACAGAATCGCGCCAGATAATGGCACGACAATCTGAACAGATGATCCCGACCTTTGAGACCGAAAACCTGATCCTGCGCGCACCCCGCGCCGATGATCTAAACGCGATTGCGGCGTTTTTTCAATCCGTCCGCAGCCACATGGTCGGCGGCCCAAAAGACCGGCACGACAGCTGGCGGGTGCTCTGCACATCCCTCGGTCACTGGGCCTTGCGCGGCTATGGCATGTGGCATGTGGTGGAAAAATCCAGCGGCACCTCCGTCGGATCAGTCGGCATCATCAACCACGAAGGCTGGGATGAGCCTGAGCTTGGCTGGCACGTCTATGACGGCTTTGAGGGCAAAGGATACGCGTTTGAGGCCGCCAAGGCTGCCCGCGCCTATACCGCCGAACATTTCGGCCTCGATGCCGTTATCAGCTATATCGACCCGACCAACAGCCGCTCGCTTGCCCTGGCAAAACGCCTGGGCGCGACGTTTGAGCGTTTTGGCCAGGTCATGGGCCATCCCTGCCACGTCTACCGCCACCCCAGCGCCGGAGGGGCCAATGTCTGATCCCGTCACGCGCGCCGCTGCGGTGCTGAAAGCCCACCGCGAAAGCATCGACCGGCTGGACGCGATCCTTGTTTACACCCTCGGCGAGCGCTTCAAGCACACCCAGGCGGTTGGCAAGCTGAAAGCCGAGCACGACCTGCCGCCCAGCGACCCCACCCGCGAGGCCAGCCAGATCGCCCGCCTGGAAACCCTTGCCCAGGAGGCCGATCTTGACCCCGAATTCGCCAAGAATTTCCTGAATTTCATCATTCAGGAAGTGATCCAACACCACAAGAAACACCAGAAATGACCGGGGCGACGCCCCTTCAAGTAGCTAAGACATAGGAGAAACATCATGGCTATGAAAATCAGGCTCGCCCGTGGCGGCTCTAAGAAACGTCCGTTTTACCGCATCGTTGCTGCCGACAGCCGCATGCCGCGCGATGGCCGTTATGTTGAAAAACTCGGCACTTACAATCCCTTGCTGCCCAAAGACAGCGAAGAGCGGGTGAAGATGGACATCGACCGCGTCAATCATTGGCTGGGCGAAGGCGCTCAGGTTACTGACCGGGTTTCGCGCATGCTGGAAGCTGCCGGCGTGATTGCCAAGAAAGACCGCGCCAACCTGAAAAAAGGTGAGCCGGGCAAAAAAGCCAAGGAGCGGGCTGACCAGAAAGCCGCCAAGGTTGCCGCCGCCGCTGAAGCCGCCGCTGCCCCTGCCGAGGTTGAAGAACCCGCCGCAGACGTTGCAGAAGAAGCGACTGCCGAATAAGCAACCTTATACTGTCCCCATGTTTTGGGGTAAGCTTAAGGGGCGGGGGGCAACCTCCGCCTTTTGCGGTTGATGGGGGAATGATCATGACCGTGCGCTATTGGATCGGCGTCGTTGCCGGTGACCAAGTCGACTATGCAACCAAGACCGGCATTTGCGCTTTTTCAAAAGGCACAAAGGCGGCACTTGCCAAGTTAAGCGAAGGCGACCGGTTTGCCTATTATTCACCGAAATCAGGCTTCATGGAGGGCGATGTCATCCAATGTTTCACAGCCCTTGGCACAGTGATCGACCCGACCCCGATTGAAGTCAGTTGGGATGGTCAGGATATTTGGGCCGCCAAGGCCGCCTATGCCAAAATCACCCCCGCCCCGGTTCGTCCGCTACTGACATCGCTGAAATTCGTCACCAATCCAGCGAAATGGGGCGTGGCCTTTCGGCGCGGGCAGTTTGAAATCAATGAAGCGGATTTTCATACCATCGAAACCGCGCTGAAATCGGGGGGAGGCGCATGAAAAGCGATCGCATCTGTGTTGGCGTTGTCACCGGGTCTTTCGGGGTTCGGGGCGACGCGCGCATCAAAAGTTTCTGCGCCGAACCAACCGCGATTGCCGATTACGGCCCGCTTTGGTCTGAAGATGGCACAACCAAATACGCGCTGACCATCACCCGCCCGGTCAAAGGCGGATTTGCAGTGCGTTTAAGCGGTATCACCAGCAAGGAACAGGCCGACGCGTCCAAAGGGCTGAAGCTTTTTGCGGATCGCAGCGCCCTGCCCTCGCTTCCGGATGATGAGTTTTATCACACCGACCTGATCGGCCTTGACGTCTATGACACCGGTGGCGTGAAGCTTGGCCGCATCAACGCGGTGCATGATCATGGTGCAGGCGATCTGCTGGAAGTCGGCGGCACCTTGTTCAAAGGCTCGATCCTGCTGCCCTTCACCCGTGAGGCCGTGCCAACGGTTGATCTCGCCGCCAAACGCATCGTGGCTGACCCGCCCGACGGCTTGCTGCCGGGGGACGACAATGACGGCTAAGGCGCTTGGCGATGTCCTGATACTCGGTGGGTCTGGCATGCTTGCCAAGGCCAGCCGATATATTGCGACGGATGCCGGCATATTGACGCTGGGGTCAAGAAATCCGGGGGCTTTGGCGGCAGAGCTGGGCGCGGTTCCCTTGGTGATGGATTGGACCGATCCGGCAATGACGCGCGCGGCCCTGAAGACAATCGCGCCCGTCGACCTGCTGGTTTCATGGCTGCATGACGGCGGTATCTGGCTGGCCGAACTGGCCGAGGCGAAGGTAAAACCGCAAGGTCGTTCCATCCGTATTCATGGCGCCTCGTCGCGCAAGCCCGAGGTGAAGGCCGCGCGCGATCCCAATCCAAGGTCTGACGTCCAGCGCCAGACCGTTATTCTTGGCTGGGTCAACGAAGGCGAAACGCGCCGCTGGCTGACCAATGACGAAATCAGTGATGCCGTGATTGAAGCTGTCCAGTGCCCGGCCTGCAAGGACGTCGTCGCAGGGGTATTAGATGACTAACCTGACCAAATCACATGGCCGCCTGTCGATCAGCGCCACAAGGCAACCGCGTGAACTGATGCGCAACACACCCGATCTGGCGCGGGCCTGGAAGGTCAAGATCGTCACGCTGTTCCCAGACGCCTTTCCCGGTGTGCTGGGGCAGTCGCTGACCGGGCGGGCCTTGCAAAAGGGGCTTTGGGCGCTTGAAACTATTGATCTGCGCCAGTTTGGTATCGGCAAGCATCGCGATGTCGATGACACGCCAACCGGCGGCGGGGCTGGTATGGTGCTGAAACCCGACGTGGTGGCAGCCGCCCTGGATCAGGCCGCGCGCGGCGCACCGGTTGACCGGGCTGACTGGCCGGTGATCTATGTTTCCCCCCGCGGAAAACCCTTTGATCAGGCCACCGCCAAACGGTTTTCCGAGGCCCGCGGCATGACCATTTTATGCGGCCGGTTTGAAGGCGTCGATCAACGGGTGCTTGATGAATATCAGGTCGAAGAAATCTCGCTGGGCGACTTTGTTCTAACCGGCGGAGAAATTGCAGCCCAGGCCTTGATTGATGCCAGCGTTCGCCTTATACCCCGCGTGCTTGGGAATACTGAGTCGACCGAAGCCGAATCCTTTTCGCAAGGTCTGCTGGAACACCCACAATACACAAGGCCAACGGATTGGCTGGATCGTAAGGTTCCTGACATACTCCTGTCAGGGCATCACGCGAATATCGCCAAATGGCGACATGACCAGTCCGAGAAGCTAACAAAGGAACGTCGTCCTGACCTCTGGCGGGCTTACGAAAGTAGGGACCCGGACGGAGACCAAGAGCTCTAGGGACGCAGGAAAACTTCGCTGAACAACAGCGAGCATAAAGGACGACAAAATGAATGTGATTGAACAGCTCGAAGCTGAACAGGTCGCAGCCATCGGGGCGAATATTCCCGATTTCAAAGCTGGCGACACGATCCGCGTTGGGTACAAAGTGACCGAGGGCACCCGCTCGCGGGTTCAGAATTACGAAGGTGTGTGCATCGCCCGCAAAGGCGGCAGCGGCATCGCCGGTGCATTTACCGTGCGCAAAATCTCGTTCGGTGAAGGCGTGGAACGTGTGTTCCCGCTGCATTCCCAGAACATCGACAGCATCACGGTTGTACGCCGTGGCCGTGTCCGTCGCGCCAAGCTTTACTATCTGCGCGCCCGCCGTGGCAAATCGGCCCGTATCGCCGAAAAAACCAACTATAAGCCCCAGAAAAACGCGTAAGGACCGGACCGATGAAAAACGACATCCATCCCGACTACCACATGATCGACGTCAAAATGACCGACGGCACGATCTTTCAAATGCGTTCGACCTATGGGGCCGAAGGCGACACTCTGGTTCTGGACATCGACCCGACCGTTCACCCGGCCTGGACCGGCGGCAGCACCCGCCTGATGGACACCGGCGGCCGTGTGTCGAAGTTCAAGAAAAAATACGAAGGCCTGGGATTTTAAGTCAGGGCCGCAATCAATCTTCCGCTCGTCAGGAATATTGTTTATAGATCAAGGCGCGCCCCAAACGGGCGCGCTTTTTTGCGTTTTCAAGGGGTTACTTGCGTGTCGCACATCATAATTGTGGGAAACGAAAAAGGCGGGTCGGGCAAATCGACCACCTGCATGCATATCGCAACCGCGCTGGTGCGGTTGGGCTTTAGGGTGGGTGCCCTGGATCTGGATACACGGCAACGCAGCTTTTCGCGCTATCTGGAAAACCGCGCCGATTATATCCGCCGATCAGAACGCCCGCTGCCGATGCCGACCCTTGGGCGGCTGCCCAATATCGGCCAGTCAAAACTTGCGCCCGGCGAAAACGTCAACGATCGCCGCATCAGCGAGGCGATTGCGACCTTGGAGGCCGACAATGATTTCGTTGTCGTTGATTGCCCGGGGTCGCACACCCGCCTGTCCGAGGTTGCGCATTCCCTGGCCGACACCCTGGTGACGCCCCTGAACGACAGCTTTGTCGATTTTGACCTTCTGGCGCGGATCGACCCCGAGACCGACCGGGTGATCGGGCCATCGGTTTATTCCGAAATGGTCTGGAACGCGCGACAGCTGCGCGCACAGGCAGGATTGCAACCGATCGACTGGATCGTTGTACGCAACCGCCTTGGCACCCAGAACATGCACAACAAGCGCAAAGTCGGCAACGCGCTGGAAGAGCTGTCAAAACGCATCGGTTTCCGGGTTGCCGCCGGGTTCAGCGAGAGGGTGATCTTCCGCGAGATGTTCCCAAACGGCCTGACCTTGCTTGACATGCGCGATGCGGGGATTGGTGGTTTGAACCTGTCCAACATCGCCGCCCGCCAAGAAGTGCGCGACATGATGAAGGCGCTGAACCTGCCGGATGTGATCGTCCGCTTCTGAC
>CAYXXQ010000249.1:0-5550 GCA_964469075.1 uncultured Rhodobacter sp. | reverse complement strand
TTGAGGTTGCGATGGCCGGGCATAATCTGTTTGCCCATCCCGATGCCAACCTTGGTCAGCCGGAAATGATGCTGGGCGTGTTTGCGCCCGCCGCATCCTGCCTGATGCCAGACCGTATCGGCCAATCCCGCGCGGAAGACCTGCTGTATTCGGGCCGCGCGATCAAGGGGTCCGAAGCGCTGTCGATCGGTCTGGTCGACGCCCTTGCCGATGATCCCGAAGCAGCCGCATTGGCCTATTTTGATAAACATCTGGCCCCCAAAAGCGCCAGCTCCCTGCGTTTTGCCGTCAATGCGGCGCGCCAGGCCTATGCCGCGCGCATGGTGGGCCGCCTGAAAGAAGTCGAAGCCCTTTATCTGAACGAACTGATGTCAACCGCCGACGCGGTTGAAGGCCTGACCGCCTTCATCGCAAAGCGCCCTGCAAAGTGGGAAAACAAATGACACATGCAACCACCACCGAAATTGTTGACCGCTGCCAGGCGCTTTATGACGACCTGCATTTCAACACCGCACGCGACTGGAAAGCCGCCAAAGAGGGCCGCAAAGTGATAGGCTATCTGCCGGTCTATGTCCCGCGCGAACTGATCCATGCGGCTGGGATGCTGCCCCTTGGCATTCTCGGTGGCGGCGACAATCTTGAGGTGATCCACGGCGACGCCTACTACCAAAGCTACATCTGCCGGATCCCACGCTCGACCATCGAACTTGGTGTCTCGGGACGGCTCGATTTCGTCGACGGGATGTTGTTTCCGTCAATTTGTGACGTTATCCGCAATCTGTCCGGTATGTGGAAGATGTTGTTTCCAAACATCTATTCCAAATATTTCGATGTGCCGCAAACCTACAAAGACGAAATCGGCGGTACGTTCTACATCGGCGAAATGCGCGAATTTCTGCATGATCTCGAAGGCATTGCCGGGCGCAAAATCACTGATGACGACATTCGCACCTCGATCGAGATATATAACGAAAACCGCCGGCTGGTGAACGAACTTTATGAGTTTCGTGCGCAAAAACCCTGGCAGTCCCCGGCGTCCGAGGCTTATCTGGTGATCCGCGCAGGCCTGGTTTTGCCGGTTGAAGAACATAGCGAATTGCTGCGTCAGTATATCGACGCCGCCCGCGCAGAAGATCGCCCGGTCAAGGATAATTCCAGGGTGATCGTGACTGGCATGTTCTGCGAACAGCCGCCTTTGAACCTGATCAAATCGTTGGAGCTGTCGGGCTGTTATGTGGTCGATGATGACTTCATGCTGGTCAGCCGCTGGCTGATTGGCGACGTTCCGACTACGGGCGATCCGGTTGAAAACCTGTCGAAAGCCTTCTTGCACCGATCGATGTCAACGGCGGCGAAATACGAACCCGATCAGGCCGAAAAGGGCCAGTTCCTGGTGCGCAGTGTCAAGAACACCGGGGCCGAAGGGGTGATCTTCGCTTCAACCAGCTTCTGCGATCCGGCCCTTTTGGACCGCCCGATGCTGCAAAACGTGCTGAAGGCCGCCGACATCCCCTTCATCGCGTTCAAATACGCCGAAAACTCTGGCCAGATGCAGCCGATCCGCGAACAGGCCGGGACATTTGTTGACTCAATCAAACTTTGGAGCGCCGCATGAGATCTGCCATCGTAAAAGCCCAGCCCGCCGACGTCCTTAAAGACGCCTCGATGATCAAACAAAAAGAGATGATGGCGAACCATTACAATCGCCTGACCTCGGCCAAGGAAAACGGCGATAAGGTGGCCTCGACATTCGTGCCGGGCAACCTCAACGAGCTGATCATGTGCTTTGATCTGGTCAACAACCTGCCCGAAGTGAACGCGATCCAGTCCGGTCTGCGTAAACAATCCGGCGGCTATATCATGGAGGCCGAGCGGGCCGGCCATTCCGAGGATGTTTGTACATACGTGAAATCCGACATCGGCATGATGATGAAAGGCAACATCGGCCCGAACGGTAAAAAACTGCCGGATCCCGATGTGTTGCTGCTGTCATACACCGGCTGTTTTACGTTCCTGAAATGGTTCGAACTGCTGCGCGAGCAGTACAAATGCCCGACGATTTTCCTGCAAACGCCCTATATGGCCGACGGCAAAGTTACGCCGAATATGGTTCAATATATGGTCAAGCAGTTGAAAGAAGACGTGATCCCGGTGCTTGAACAAGTTTCAGGCGTCAAGTTCGACATTGATCGGTTGCGCGAAAACCTGCGGAAATCAGCAAAGGCCGAGGACGATCTGGTCTACATCCTTGAAAGCGGCAAACAGCGGCCGTCACCGATTGATGCCTATTTCGGCGGGATCTATTATATCGGGCCGATTTTCGGCGCTTTCCGGGGCACCGACGACGCGATTGACTACTACAAATTCCTGCGCGAAGAGGTTGATCAACGGATCGCCGCAGGCCTTGGCCCGGTCACACCCGACGGCCCGATGCCGGAAGAAAAATACCGGTTGGTTGTCGAAGGCCCGCCGAATTACACCAACTTTCGGCAATTCTGGAAAATGTTCTATGAAGAAGGCGCGACCGTGGTGGCATCAAGCTACACCAAGGTCGGCGGCACCTATGATTACGGCTTCCGCCATGACCCGGACCGGCCATTGGAAACTTTGGCTGAATACTGCCTTGGCGTTTACACCAACCGCAGCCTGCCGATGCGCATCGAAATGCTGACAGATTACATCAACAAGTATGAGGCGGACGGGCTTCTGATCAACTCGATCAAAAGCTGCAACAGCTTCTCGGCGGGTCAGTTGCTGATCATGCGCGAGGTTGAAAAACGCACTGGTAAACCGGCGGCGTTTATCGAAACTGATCTGGTCGATCCGCGCTATTTCTCAGCCGCCAACGTCAAGAACCGCTTGGAAAGCTACTTTCAAATGGTCGAACAGAAACGCAGCGGCAGGGGGGCAGCAGCATGAGAACTTTTGTCGGAATTGATCTCGGATCTACCACCACCAAAGCGGTGCTGATGGACGAGGACGAGCGGATCCTGGGGCAGGGCATCACCAATTCCCGCTCCAACTACGACACCGCCTGCCGGGTGGCGCAGCAAGAGGCCTCGGTCGATGCGCGGTTCACCTTGTTTCGCCGGGAATTCGGCGTCGATGACGGCACCAACGAACAGGTGGAAGAATTCCTGTCCGGCCTTGAACGCGCGTTTCGTCTGGAACAGTTCCTGGAACAATTGGATGACCTTGAAGAAACCTGCCTGCGCCAGGTGCGCGGTGAACGGTTTGAGAAAAACGCCAAGGGTGTGAAGGAAGCCCTAGCCGAAGTGTTTGCACGCCTGCGCGGTGAAGCCCCGGCCATGTTCGCGCCGGGGGCGGACCGGAAGTCTGACTTCTTCCGCGACATCGCCGGATCACGTTATCTTGCGGTCGCCGAAGAAATCGCGCGTACAGCCGGTTTGCCGTATGATTTGCTTTTGAACGTCTATGATAAATCCATCATCGCCGTGGAAAACCGACCGCCAAAAGGCGAACTTAGCGACAAGTTCCACCGCGCTTTAGTCCGGGTGACAGAACAAGGCCTTGGTCTTGCCGGTGAGATGGAAAAACAAGTCAAAAAGGCGCTCGATATCGAGTTGGAGGAAACCTATCTGGTCGG
The DNA here is from genome assembly GCA_964469075.1 of uncultured Rhodobacter sp. Taxonomy (GTDB): domain Bacteria; phylum Pseudomonadota; class Alphaproteobacteria; order Rhodobacterales; family Rhodobacteraceae; genus UBA5972. The sequence goes on along the minus strand of CAYXXQ010000249.1, from coordinate 1,943 downwards.
CACCGGCTATGGCCGCGTAACCCTGCCGTTTTCCAAAGAACATATCCGCAGCGAAATTCTGTGCCACGGATTGGGCGCGCATATCATGTACCCCGAAACCCGCACCGTACTGGATATCGGCGGGCAGGACACCAAGGGCATCCAGGTGGATGCGCATGGCATCGTTGAAAACTTTCAGATGAACGACCGCTGTGCAGCCGGCTGCGGCCGCTATCTTGGCTATATCGCCGACGAGATGAACATGGGCCTGCATGAACTTGGCCCGCTGGCGATGCAGTCGGAAAAACCCGCGCGGATCAATTCGACCTGCACGGTTTTTGCTGGTGCCGAATTGCGTGACCGGCTGGCGCTTGGTGAAAAGCGCGAAGACATTCTGGCCGGTCTGCACCGGGCGATCATCCTGCGCGCGATTTCGATCATTTCACGCTCGGGCGGGGTCACCGATCAGTTCACCTTCACCGGCGGCGTCGCCAAAAACGAAGCGGCGGTGCGGGAGTTGAAAAAGCTGGTCCTTGAAAACTACGGGGAGGTGACGATCAACATCGACCCGAATTCAATTTACACCGGCGCGTTAGGCGGGGCCGAGTTCGCCCGCCGCGCCGCGCATGGACGTGTGGAAGGAGTGGAAGCATGACCCTCGCAGCAGGAATTGATGTAGGAACGGGTGCCGTCAAAGCGGTGATTTTCCGGGTGGAGGATGGCCAGGAACACTGGCTGTCCCGCACAACATTGCGCATCCGTCAGCGCGACCCGATGGAACTGTCGCGCGAGGCGTTCAACCACATTCTGGAAGACGCGGGCCTTAAGGAAAGCGACATTGACTACGTCGCCACCACCGGCGAGGGGGAAGCGATCCCGTTTCACACCGGGCACTTTTATTCAATGACCTCGCACGCCCGTGGTGCGCGTCATCTCGACCCCAACACCGTTGCCATTCTGGACTGCGGCGCGCTGCATGGCCGCGCAATGATCACGGATGAAAAGGGCAAGGTGACGAACTACAAAATGACCAGTCAATGCGCCTCAGGCTCGGGCCAGTTTTTGGAAAACATCGCCCGCTATCTGGGGATCGCCCAGGATGAAATCGGCAATTTGTCACTTCAGGCCGATGACCCCGAAGAGGTCTCATCGATCTGCGCCGTGCTGGCGGAAACCGATGTAATCAACATGGTGTCGCGCGGGATCACCTCGCCCAACATCCTGAAGGGCATCCATCTTTCAATGGCAAGCCGTCTGGCGCGGTTGTTAAAATCAATCGGCGTCAAAAACGATCTGATCTTGATGACAGGTGGCTTGGCCCAGGACGAAGGCCTTTGTGCGGCGATGCGCGAACAGCTTGCCAAAATGAAAGGCGTCGAGGCTGAGGTGAAAAACCACCCGGACTCGATTTATGCAGGCGCCATCGGGGCCGCGCTTTGGGGCGTTTTCAGACATGAAAAACTGGCAGCAACCGGCACCCTTTTGAAAGCCTCTTAAGGACCAAAATAAGGAGACACAAACATGGCCCTAATGATCATTGACCCTTGCACGGCATGCGACGCCTGCGAACCGGTTTGCCCAAACGAGGCGATCAGCGTCGGCGACCCGTTTTACGTCATCGACCCTATGAAATGCACCGAATGCGTCGGCGAAGAGGACGAACCCCAGTGCAAACTGGTCTGCCCCGAAGCCTGCATCGTCCCCAACCCCGACTGGGACGAAACCGAGGATGAGTTGCAGGCCAAATACGAAGCCCTGCACTGACAGATCAGCGATAAAGTCGAGCAGTCACAAGAAAAACCCGGCAGGATCTGAAAGACGATCTTGCCGGGTTTTCGTTTGACCTGGGTGTGTCTGCAACCCCTCTGGACAGCCCTTAAAGCACCCGGCTAAGGGTGATCCTTTGCGCCGGGACAAAGCCCATTGCATTGAAATAGGCGATGAGATCAACGTCATTCCAGCTG
>CAYXXQ010000248.1:0-5553 GCA_964469075.1 uncultured Rhodobacter sp. | reverse complement strand
TGTTTCAGCATGCCGCCTTTGCCCATTTTGCCCATCTTCTTCATCATGTCGCCCATCTGGCGCTGCATTTTCAGAAGCTTGTTCAGCTCGGAAACTTCGAGGCCCGAGCCTTTGGCGATGCGTTTCTTGCGGCTGGCTTGCAGGATCTGCGGGTTGGCGCGTTCGCGTTTGGTCATTGATTGAATGAGGGCGATCTGGTGTTTCAGCACCTTGTCGTCGATGCCGGCTGTTTCCATCTGTTTGGCCATTTTGCCCATGCCGGGCATCATGCCCATGACGCCTTCCATGCCGCCCATTTTCATCATCTGTTCGAGCTGCATCTTGAGGTCGTTCATGTTGAACTGACCTTTCTGGAAGCGGCGCATCATGCGTTCGGCTTGTTCGGCCTCGATGGTTTCCTGGGCTTTTTCGACCAGGCTGACGATGTCGCCCATGCCAAGGATGCGACCGGCGATGCGTTCGGGGTGGAATTCTTCCAGCGCGTCCATCTTTTCGCCAAGGCCGACGAATTTGATCGGTTTGCCGGTGACGGCGCGCATTGACAGCGCCGCACCACCGCGACCGTCGCCGTCCATCCGGGTCAGGACGACGCCTGAGATGCCGATCCGGGCGTCGAAGTTTTCTGCCGTATGCACCGCGTCCTGGCCGGTGAGGCCATCGACCACCAGCAGGGTTTCGCGCGGTTTGGTGATGTCGCGGACGGTTTCAACCTCGGCCATCAGGGTGTCGTCGATGGACAGACGGCCTGCGGTGTCGAGCATATAGACGTCATAGCCGCCAAGGGTCGCCTGCTGTTTGGCGCGGCGCGCGATGTCGGCGGGTTTTTCGCCTTTGACGATGGGCAGGGTGTCAACGCCGATTTGCCGGCCGAGCACGGCCAACTGATCCATCGCCGCAGGCCGGTACACATCAAGCGAGGCCATCAGCACCCGCTTACCAGTTTTTTCCTTCAAGCGTTTGGCCAGTTTGGCGGTGGTGGTGGTTTTACCGCCGCCTTGCAGGCCGACCATCAGGATCGGGGCCGGGGCGTTGTCGATTTTCAGGTCACCGGCATGGGCGTCGTCGCCGGCGAGAAAGGCGATCAGTTCGTCATGGACGATCTTGACGACCTGCTGGCCCGGGGTGACCGATTTGGTGACCGACTGGCCGGTGGCCTTGGCCTGGATCGCCTTGACGAAATCACGGGCAACCGGCAGGGAAACGTCGGCCTCAAGCAGGGCGACGCGGACTTCGCGCAGGGCGGTGGCGACGTCGGCTTCGGACAGGGCCCCCTGTTTGGTGAGCTTGTCAAAGACGCCGGAGAGGCGGTCTGAAAGACTTTCAAACATATGCGGGCCCTTTCCTGACCTTTGCTTTGCCCCCTATATGGGAACCCTTTCGCCAAACGACAAATGCACCAGTGGGCGAAACTCGCTGACTGGTGGCGATCCCTTGGGTGGGACCGGAAGCGTTGGCACTTCCGTTGGATTGGGGGTGCAGTACGCGGGAATCGCGGCAGGGTCAAGCCTGTGGCTTTACGAGGCCTCGCCGCTTTGTTGGATTATTCCTGCCAGCCTTCGCGGGTGTGGCTGCCATCGCAGAAAGGCTTGTTCGCAGAGTGCCCGCAGCGACACAGGAACATGGTCGTCTTTGCCTCACCTTCGCTGCCGTCAGACAGGGTGATGGATTGCGCGTTCTGGATTTTGTAGGGGCCGTCTTTGTTGACGGTGATGATCGGGGCGTCTGACATTTTTGGTGTCTCCTGTTTTGAAATCGGGTTCAGCCCTTGCGGGCGTCTGCTGAATTTAGGTGGTCGCGCGGCTGCCGCCAATGGGCAATTGGTCACGATGGGCATAAGTGATCAGGGCGACCATCAGGCCAAGGATCATTGCCGGCACGGCACTAGGGCCAAGGATCAGGAAATGCGCCAGCACGGCACCGATCATGGTGCACAGCAGCAGGCCAGCCCCATAAGCTTGCAAGCCTGGGACGAACAAAAGCGCCGCCGATCCGATCTCGATCACGCCGGTGACATAGCGAAACCATTGACCGATGCCGAGCGCATCAAAGGTTGCGACCATCATTTCAACGCCGGTCAGTTTTGCGAAACCAGCCGCGATGAACGCAAGACCGGCGAGGATTTTCAAGGCCCACAGGCCGTATTTCTGAACATTGGATGACATGGGAACTCTCCGTTGGGTGTCTGAGGGAAAGTTAATCCAACGCGCTATTGAACAAAAGGTCGACTTGTGAACAAGTTATGTGCATGAATGAACAGAACGACGGATTAACAAACTGGGATGCGGTGCGCACGGCCTATCAGGTCGCGCGTTTGGGCACGCTGTCTGCGGCGGCGAAATATCTGGGGGTGCATCATGCCACCGTCATTCGCCACATTGATGCGCTTGAGGCGGCTTTGGGTGCCAAATTGTTTCAGCGCCATCCGCGCGGCTATACCCCAACCGAGGCCGGGGTTGAGCTGATGAAAACCGCGGCAAGCACTGACGATCAGTTCGCGCAACTTGCCGCGCGTCTAAAGGGGCAGGGGAATACCGTCAGCGGTGATCTGACGATCACGGCCCTAAGTGTTCTGTCGGCCTGGCTGACACCTGTGTTGGCCGGGCTGCAGGCGAAATACCCAGACCTGCGGATCAACCTTGTGCTGGATGAGCGCTTGTTGCGCCTTGAAAGTGGCGAGGCGCATATCGCCATCAGGGCCGGGCCGGAACCGCAGGAGCCCGACAATATCGTGCGCCGGATCGGGCATTTTGAGACCGGCATGTTTGCTCATCGCGATTATGTTGCACGGTTTGGTATGATGAATGGCCCCGGTCAGGCGGCACAGCACAGGTTTGTTGTCGGCATTGGCCCGGCGGCGCGTGCCCCGATGTTTGGCTGGCTGAAAGACGCAATGCCTGATGCAAATGTGGTGTTCAGATCGACCGATTTGCGATCGCTTGATGATGCTGTCCGGGCTGGGGTTGGCATCGGGTTTCTGTCGCAGGAGCGCGGTCAAAGTGATCCTGATCTGCTGCAAATGGGCCCCCCAAACCGGATTTGGGGGACGGACCTTTGGTTGGTCAGCCATGTCGATATTGCCCGCACGGCTAAGGTGCGCGCGGCATCAGCCTATTTGCTGCGGCATCTGAAGCCTGCTGAAACTCTTTAGAGGGATGTCGAAATATTTTACCAGTTGATAAAATTTTAGACTTGTGTCACCATTTTTTAAAGTAACAACAGGGAAAATGGACATGGCATCTGATCCTTTCACCAACGGGATTGCGGCGGGGCGTTTGCCGGCTGCGGAAATCGCCGGTAATTTCGCCGACCTGCATCCGCCTCTGGATGATCACGAGGCCTTGGTCGCCGCAGATCGCTGTTACTTCTGCTATGACGCGCCATGCAAGACGGCCTGCCCAACGGATATCGACATCCCGCTGTTCATCCGCCAGATCGCAACCGGCACGCCCGAGGCGGCGGCGCGCACGATCTTCAGCCAGAATATTCTGGGTGGCATGTGCGCCCGCGTCTGCCCAACCGAAACCCTCTGTGAAGAGGTGTGCGTGCGCGAAGTGGCCGAAGGCAAGCCGGTTCTGATCGGCCAATTGCAGCGCTACGCCACGGACCGCTTGATGGCAAAAGGCGGGCATCCGTTTGCGCGCGCAAACGAAACAGGCAAATCGGCGGCCGTGGTCGGCGCTGGCCCGGCAGGTCTGGCCTGTGCGCATCGTCTGGCGATGAAAGGCCACGCGGTGACGATTTTTGACGGGCGGCCAAAAGGCGGCGGTCTGAATGAATTTGGCATTGCCGCCTATAAAGCCCCCGGACGTTTCGCCCAGGATGAACTGGACTGGTTGCTGGAAATCGGTGGCATCGCCGTTCAATACGGCCAAAAGCTGGGCAATGGCCTGACTCTGGATGGCCTGCAAGCCGATTTTGACGCGGTGTTTCTGGGCATCGGCCTGGCGGGCGTCAACGCCCTGACGCTTGAGGGCGGCGATCGCGACGGTGTTCAGGATGCGGTCGACTGGATCGCCGATCTGCGCCAGTCAAAAGACAAGACCGACATCGCTGTCGGGCGCAATGTGGTGGTGATTGGCGGCGGGATGACGGCAGTTGATGCTGCCGTGCAATCAAAACTGCTGGGGGCCGATAGCGTCACCATCGCCTATCGGCGTGACAAATCGGCGATGGCAGCGTCGTTGTTTGAACAGGATCTGGCGGCCTCCAAGGGCGTGCGTATTCTTTATAACATGGCGCCCAAGGCGGTGACAGCGACAGGGATTTCCCTGGCGCGCACCCAAACCAAAGGCGGCAAGCTGGTGGAAACCGGCGAAGTTGTCGACCTGCCCGCCGATCAGGTGCTACGAGCCATCGGCCAAACCCTGGAGGGCGCGCCGAACGTGCTGGCGCTTGAAGGCGGCAAGATCAAGGTAGACGCGGTCGGCCGAACCTCGGCCAGCGGCGTCTGGGCCGGGGGCGATTGCGCCCTGGGCGGCGAGGACCTGACCGTGACGGCCGTGGCCGAAGGGCGGGATGCTGCCGAAGATATCCACGCCAGTTTGATGGGATAAACCGCCACGGCCCCGGGCGCGCCCCGGGATCACCTGGCGAAAATCAAGATATCCCGGCATTGATCCGGGGCTGTGACAAGAAAAGGAATGAAGCAATGGTTGATCTGACTTCTGAATTCATTGGCATCAAATCCCCCAATCCTTTCTGGCTGGCCAGCGCGCCGCCGACGGATAAAGAGTATAATGTCCGGCGGGCGTTCGAGGCCGGATGGGGCGGCGTCGTCTGGAAAACTCTGGGCGAGGCAGGGCCACCTGTCGTCAACGTCAACGGCCCGCGTTACGGCGCGATCTGGGGGGCGGATCGGCGGCTGCTGGGGCTTAACAACATTGAGCTGATCACCGACCGCCCGCTGGAAGTGAACCTGCAAGAGATCAAGTCGGTCAAACGCGACTACCCTGATCGCGCAGTCGTCGTCAGCCTGATGGTCCCTTGCGAGGAAGAACCCTGGAAAAAGATATTGCCGCTGGTGGAAGACACCGGTGCTGACGGGGTGGAGCTGAACTTTGGCTGCCCGCATGGCATGGCCGAACGTGGCATGGGCAGCGCGGTTGGTCAGGTGCCGGAATATATCGAAATGGTCACCCGCTGGTGCAAGCAATTCACCCGAATGCAGGTGATCGTGAAGCTGACGCCCAACATCACCGACATCCGCATACCCGCTGAGGCCGCGATGCGCGGCGGGGCGGATGCGGTGTCGTTGATCAACACAATCAATTCGATCACCTCGGTCAATCTGGACCTGTTCGCGCCAGAGCCGATGATTGATGGCGTTGGCGCGCATGGCGGCTATTGCGGCCCGGCGGTTAAGCCGATTGCCCTGAACATGGTGGCCGAGATCAAGCGCAACGCGGCCACAGCCGATCTGCCGGTTTCGGGCATCGGTGGCGTGACAACCTGGCGTGATGCGGCGGAATATCTGGCGCTTGGGGCCGGAAATGTACAGGTCTGTACAGCGGCGATGACCTACGGGTTTGACGTGGTGAAAGAGATGATCTCGGG
>CAYXXQ010000247.1:0-5554 GCA_964469075.1 uncultured Rhodobacter sp. | reverse complement strand
CCGTGGGCAATCCGGCCACCGCCAGCGCCGTCAGAACCGCCGAGGCGCCGGGGGCAGCGAAGATCGGCAAGCCTTCTTCTATGACACCCCGCGACAATCCATAGCCTGGATCGGCGATCAACGGGGTGCCTGCATCGGACACATAGGCCACCGATTTGCCCTCCTTGATCAAGGCAATCAGTTTCGGCCTTTGCCGCGCACCATTATGGTCGTGATAGGCCAAAAGCGGCCGGTCCCCCAGTTTGATTCCATGAATATCCATCAAATGCCGGGTATTTCGTGTGTCCTCTGCCGCCAGCACATCGACAGATTTCAGGATATCAAGGCCGCGCAGGGTGATATCCCGCGCCGTACCGATCGGAGTTGCGACGAAATAGAGGCCCGCCGACAGGGATTGATCATGCTCGCTCAACAATACCACCTGTGGTTAATCTGTGCGTTTACTTGCGCGCTGCCTTTCAGTAGGTTTTGACACATTCAGGACTCGGCTGACCAGTCAATTAGGAGCGCCTTTCGATGTCAAATGTCTTTTTCGCAGTCCGGGCCCGGATACATCTGTTGTTTTTTCTGGCCGTCGCGCTGATCTTAAGCGCCTGCGAAATGAATTTTGGCGGCACAGGCCCGACCATCAACACCAAAGCCCCGGTGCCGGTCGCCCTTTTGGTGCCCTTCGGCTCGGACGACAGCAATAACGACGTGCTGGCGACCAGCCTGCAAAACGCCGCCCAGCTTGCCGTCAGCGACCTTGGCGATGTCAAGATCGACTTGCGCGTCTATAACACCGCTGGCAACCCCGAAATCGCTGCCGAGGCGGCCCGCAAAGCCGTCGCTGATGGTGCCAAAATCATCCTTGGCCCGGTTTTCGCACAAGCCGCCAATGCCGCCGGGGCCGCAGTTGCCGCCCAGGGCGTCAGCGTTCTGAGCTTTTCCAACAGCGCTGAAATCGCCGGTGGTAACGTCTTTATTCTTGGCCACACCTTTGAAAACACCGCCGACCGGCTGGTGCGCTATGCCAGCGCGCGCGGCTTTTCCAACGTCATGGTGGTGCATGCCGACAACCTGACCGGCCAGATCGGCTTGCGGGCTGTGCGCAACGCCGCCCAGAACGCCGGGGTCAACTTCACCGGGGCCGCGTCTTACGAGTTCTCCCAGCAAGGCGTCATCAACGCCGTGCGCGACATCGCCAAGCAAGTCGCCGACACCAATACCGACATGATCATCTTTGCCTCGGACACCGCAGGCGCGCTGCCGATCCTGGCGCAATTACTGCCTGAAAACGGTGTCGATCCCAAGAAAGTCAAATTCATGGGCCTGACGCGCTGGGATATTCCGACCCAGACCCTATCGCTTGGCGGCTTGCAGGGAGGCTGGTTCGCGCTGCCTGATCCGTCCTTGTCCGGCAGTTTCCGGGATCGCTATTTGCAGGCCTATGGCCAGCCACCGCACCCGCTGGGTGGGATCGCTTATGACGGTATCGCCGCCATCGGCGCATTGGTTTCCAGCGGCGGTGCCGGGGCGTTTTCGCGCGAAAACCTGACCCAACGCTCGGGCTTTGCCGGGGTCAACGGCGTCTTCCGCCTGCTGCCCGACGGCACAAATGAGCGTGCAATGGCGGTGGTCGAGATTGAAAACAAGCAGGTCAAAGTCATCGACCCGGCCCCGCGCGCCTTTGGCGGCCTTGGCCTTTAACAACCGGGAACCAGAACATGGGCGGGGGCAAGACAACCGGGCTGATCTGCCCGCCACAGCAGATTTTCGACCCCGAAGCGGTCGCGCAGGCGATCAATCAGGGCCTGGCCGACACCTCAGATGCGCGTCAGATCCGCGCCCTTGCCGTCCAGCATCTGGGCGCGGCTTACAAGGCCGGGTTTGACCATATCGGGGCCTGCTACATCGCCGCCCCAAGGGCAACGCGCCAGGTCACGGCCTCCTACACCTACCTGACCGATTGCCTTGTGGCCGAGGTGTTTCGCGTCGCCACCAACCTGATCCATCCGCTGGCCAACCCAACCAAATCCGAACGTCTGGCGCTTCTGGCGGTTGGCGGCTATGGCCGGGCCGAAATGGCCCCCTTTTCCGACATCGACCTGTTGTTCCTGATCCCCCAGAAACGTAGCGCCTGGGCGGAAAGCGTGGTTGAATCCATGCTTTATATCTTCTGGGATCTCCGCCTGAAAATCGGCCACGCCACGCGTACATTGGGCGAATGCGTCAGGCTTGGCAAAGGCGATTACACCATCCGCACTTCCCTTCTGGAAAGCCGCTTTCTGAACGGTGATGAAGACCTCGCACGGCAGTTTGACAACAAGCTGTGGTCCGATCTGTTCAAAGACACCGGTGCTGAGTTTGTCGAAGCCAAGCTTGTCGAACGGGCCGAGCGGCACAAACGCCAGGGCGGCCAGCGCTATATGGTCGAACCCAACGTCAAGGAAGGCAAAGGCGGGCTGCGCGATCTGCAATCGCTGTTCTGGATCGCCAAATACCTGCACCGCGTCCACCACCCCGCCGAGTTGGTGAAACTGGCCATGTTCAGCCAATCGGAATACGACGTTTTCGCCAAGGCCGAAGATTACCTGTGGACAGTGCGCTGCCACTTGCACCTGCTGTCAGGACGCGCCCAGGAACATCTGACCTTTGACGCCCAGGTCGGCGTCGCCCGCGCCCTTGGCTATGCAGACGGCGGCGGCCGCCGGGCGGTTGAACATTTCATGCAGGATTACTTCCGCCACGCCACTAAAGTTGGCGAATTGACGCGGATCTTCCTGACAGCCCTTGAGGCCCAGCATGTCAAAAAACAGCCGCGCATGGGGGAATTGCTGTCCAATGCCGGGCGTCGCCTGCGCACGCGCCTGTCGCCCAATTACCGCCTGCAACAAGGCCGCTTGACCATCGCGGACGAGGCTGCGTTTCTGGCTGACCCCCTCAATCTTTTGCGGGTGTTTGAAGAAGGTCTGCGCACCTCTTACCTGCTGCATCCCGATGTGATGCGCCTGGTCACCGCCAACCTTGACAAGATCGACGACAAGATGCGCGCCGACCCCGAGGCGAACCGCATTTTCCTGGATATGATGCTGGATCACGGCAACCCCGAACGCGGCCTCAGACGGATGAACGAACTGGGCGTGCTGGGCGCATTCATCCCGGAGTTTCAGAACATCGTCGCGATGATGCAGTTCAATATGTACCACCATTATACGGTGGACGAACACACGATCCAGTGCATCTCGACCCTCAGTCAGATCGAAAACGGTGAGCTGGTGGAAAGCCTGCCGGTGGCCTCGGGCATCCTGAAAAAGGGCGTCAACCGCAAGGTTCTGTTCGTCGCCCTTCTGCTGCATGACATCGCCAAGGGCCGCAAAGAAGACCACTCGATCAAGGGGGCCGAAATGGCCGCGACCCTGTGCCCGCGCCTTGGGCTGAACCCCGCGGATTGTGAAACCGTCTGCTGGCTCGTGCGCAATCACCTGCTGATGTCCGATGTCGCCCAGAAACGCGACCTAAGTGATCCGCGCACTGTCCGGCTGTTTGCCGAAACCGTTGGCAGCCGCACCCGCCTGAAACTGCTGACGGTCCTGACCGTTTGCGATATTCGCGGCGTTGGTCCCGGCACCTGGAACAACTGGAAAGCCCAGCTTCTGCGCGATCTTTATCACGCCACCCGCAGCGCGCTGACCTCAGGCATTGACGAGGCTTCACAAACCCGCCGGGTCGATGGCGCGCGCGACGCGCTGATCACCGCCCTCAAAGGCTGGCGCAAAGCTGATCTGACGGCTGAACTTGACCGCCACTACGACCCCTACTGGCAAGGCCTTGATACCGAAACCCATGTGATTTTCGCCAATCTTCTGAAGGGCTTGAATGAGGACAAAGTCCGCTCGGACTTCAAGCCGGACCCGCATCGCGACGCCACCCGTGTCTGCTTTTCAATGGCCGACCATCCTGGCATTTTTTCGCGCATGGCAGGCGCACTGGCGCTGGTCGGGGCCAATGTGGTTGACGCCCGGACCTACACCACCAAGGACGGTTTCGCGACCTCGGTTTTCTGGGTGCAGGACGGCCAGGAAAGCCCCTACGAGGCCTCCCGCCTGGACCGCCTCAGCAACATGGTTGGCAAGGCCCTGAAAGGCGAAGTCGTGGCGCGAGATGCCTTGAAAACCAAGGATAAAATCAAGAAGCGCGAGCGTGATTTCATCGTCCCGACCGAGGTGACTTTCGACAATGAAGGCTCCGAGATTTACACCATAATCGAGGTCGACACCCGCGACCGCCCGGGCCTGCTTTACGATCTGACGCGCACGATTTCCGCCAACAATCTTTACATCGCCTCGGCCGTCATCGCGACCTATGGCGTGCAGGCGGTGGATGTGTTTTACGTCAAAGACATGTTTGGTCTGAAGCTCCACGGCAAGTCAAAACGCGACGCGATCCGGCGCAAGTTGCTGGACGCGATCGAGGTCGGTGCCGAAGGCGCGATGGCCCAATGAGCCGGCCGATCAAGCTGCTGTCAGGCTTTTTCACCGTCGGTTTCTGGACCCTGATGAGCCGCATCCTAGGCTTCGCCCGCGACATCATGATCGCCGCATTCCTGGGCGCAGGCCCGATGGCCGAAGCGTTCCTGATCGCCTTTTCGCTGCCCAATATGTTCCGCCGGTTCTTCGCCGAAGGCGCGTTCAACATGGCCTTCGTGCCGATGTTTTCCAAAAAGCTGGAAGCCGGCGAAGACCCCAACAGCTTTGCCCGCGACGCTTTTTCCGGGCTGATGACGGTCCTGATCCTGCTGACATTGCTGGCACAGGTGTTCATGCCCTGGCTGGTCCTGGCTATGGCCTCGGGCTTTCTGGCTGACGACCGGTTTGACCTCGCCGTCGGCTTTGGCCGCATCGCCTTTCCCTACATCTTGTTCATCTCACTGGCCGCCCTGATCAGCGGTGCTTTGAACGCGATGGGCAAGTTCTGGATCGCCGCCGCTGCACCCGTACTGCTGAACGTCCTGTTTATTTCCGCCTTGTTGCTGGCGTCTTTCCTTGGTTGGGACATCGGCTTGACCCTGGCCTGGACGGTGCCGTTCGCCGGTATCGCCCAGCTTGTCATGGTCTGGCGCGCCGCCAATGCCGAAGGCCTGCGATTATGGCCGCGGATGCCGCGGATGACGCCGGAATTAAAACGCCTGGCGATCATCGCCGCGCCCGCCGCGCTGGCCGGGGGCGTGGTGCAGGTTAACCTTTTGGTTGGTCGGCAAGTCGCCAGTTTCTTTGACGGGGCCATCGCCTGGCTGAACTATGCTGATCGCCTTTACCAACTGCCGCTCGGCGTCGTCGGCATCGCCATCGGCGTCGTGCTGCTGCCTGACCTTTCGCGCAAGCTGCGGGCTGGCGATCAAAACGGCGGTCAGGACGCGGTCAACCGCGCAGCGGAATTTTCGCTGGCCCTGACCTTGCCCGCCGCCGCCGCCCTGATGGTGATCCCGCTGCCACTTGTCGCCGTCCTGTTTCAGCGCGGTGCCTTTGATGCCGGTGACGCCGCGATGACCGCACAAGCGCTGGCGATTTATGGC
>CAYXXQ010000246.1:0-5597 GCA_964469075.1 uncultured Rhodobacter sp. | reverse complement strand
AAGAAAGAGGGAATAGCGAATATAACTGCTTAAATCTTATGATATACAGGAGAACGGGAACTCTCTATAACTCAACCTGCACGACTACGGTAAACCATCGTAGGATGGGTGAAAATCCCATTTACTTCTTTTAGAAACATTTAAATACTAGGTAAATATATATTTATTATGGCTGACATTGGTACAACATTAAAACCTGCTACTGATATGTTTAGTGGTTCTTTATCTTCACTTGCAAAGTATGCCTGGGTATTTATACCATTAGTTATTATTGGAATAATTATTGGTGTAGTATTCATTATTAAAAAGACTAAAAAGAAGAAATCTCAATGGACACATACATTAAAGGTTCGTAGGGTTCTAGCCGATGGTAGATTAACTGATCCATTCATTCATAAGATGAGAAGATTCCCTCTTGTTAAACGAGCAGAGATTTTTGAATTAGAAAAGCCATTATTAGGTGGTTATCTATTACCAGAACCAGCAGAATATAGTGGAGTTAATGAATATAGTATAATATTAGATAACAACAATAGAATTTATACTAATCAAGGCGAGTTTTTTAATCCAGATAAATCAACTGTTAATGTATCGGCAAGACATTCAGAAATTGATATTCAAAGAAGTAATCTTAATGCAAAATTTAAAGATATTAATAAAGTTAGTAAACGAATCGAGTGGGCAACGATTGCAAAGTATGCTTTTGCTATGATTGCAATAGTAGCAATAATGATTGTTGCAATAGTGGCTATACAAAACTGGGGAGAGGCACAAGAATATAAGGCTGATTCTGCTAGGGCAGAAGCTGCAGCCATGAGTGATTTAGCTAAAGCGATGGAAAGTGTTAAGGCCGCAGCTAATACTTACACATTATTAATTCCAAAGTTACAAGAATTATATGGTACAAAAAATATTCAATCGTTAATAGCAGAATCTTAAACAAATGGTAAAATTTAAACTATTCAAAAAGAAAGAGAAGAAAGATAAAGTTACTAAACGAGATGCTAAACTTTTAGAGAAATATGAAGCTGGTGAGGTTCTACACATTAATGATAAAATAGAAAATAAGAAGTATAGGATAGAACCAAACTTCCCAAAGAGATAATCTATGGGTAGATTTCTTAACAAGTTCAAAACATTACCACAACAATCAAGAGATAAGGCTGATAGGGTGAAGGAGGATTATAAACAACATAAAGATAAGAAAGAAAAGAAAGAGAGGAAGGAAAATAACCATTATGGTATGTTTGATGGTGCTGATGAAGGAATGAACGAGGACGATAGTATGTTCAATAATCAAGACAGAGATTTTAATGATTTTGGTGGCTATGATGAAATGAATATCCAACCATCACAAAAACCTGAGAGTTTTCATCATTTTATATTAGAAAACCAGTATAAAGATTTAGAGAGAAGCATTAGGGGATTTAAGAATGTTTACGATCAGAAGAATGAAAAGTGGATATTAATAAGGAAAGAACCACACTGTTTCACTGATTCAGAGGCAGAAGATATTTTAAGAACTGCACAATCTCATTTAGCAACAGATATTAAGTTAGGTTTTATTAGTAAAGATGTTATTGGTGTTTATATGGATGCTATATATGATGAAATAGCTTTTATCTTTGAAACTATCGCTGAATATCGGTATGGGAGATATAACCTTAAATGTCCAGATGGAACTGCACAATATGAAATGAAAGTACAGAATCATAAAATCTTTTTAGAATTAATCACCAGAATACAATCCAATTATTCAAGGGCTGTCGGTGGAATGGAGAATAAATATACACACGATTCTGTTAAAGGACAAGAGAGTTTAAATAATACTGATAGAATGGATGATAGAAGAAGGAGTTATAGCTAATGGCTGACGGTGGAGAAATTAAGATATTTAATCCAATGAAGGATATTTCTAAAGAGATTACTTTGGAGATATTAATAAGGCATAGAGATTCAATGAAACAGGCTAGAACCGGTGAATTGGTTGATATTAAAGTTGAAGATATTAAAGATAACGACAGAAGGTTTAATCAAGTTAGGGCATTAAATTTAATAATATCTGCCCAAAGAGAAATGATTACAATATCACGACCAATAATCTCATTCAGAAGTAAAAGGGAATGGGGAAAAAAGAATAAAACAGAAGAAGAGATGGTTGCTAATCCGTTCTCTGAAAATATTGAAGATATTGATAAGATTAAATATGATTATAATAAATTAAAATTCTGGTTAGGGTTTCTAAGTTCATGCACTAGAGAAATATTAAACGCTGAAAGAACATCTAGGGTTGATGATGATTTCATCATTCAGAAGATAACACAGGGTGAAGAATCATACGAGTTAACCGATAACTTTTATGAAATGCTAGAAGATTTAGAAGAATCATACGAACAGATATATCTTCTAATGTTAACCAATAAGATAGTTAGTGCAGGTATCGAAGATGATGAGGAAATGTCGTACAAAGATTTAGAGAATGAAACTATCAGAAGAATAGTGGAAGCATAATGGCTAACTGGAACGGTAGTAAGAAAACAATATTTCCTAACAGAGATGCAGTAAAGTTTAAGAAAAATAATATTGCACATAAAACATTTATTTCTGCTTGTATTGAAAGGTTAAAAATTGAGAAAGATGTTTTTGTATTAGTAACCGGAGACACTGGGTGTCAACCAGCAGGAGATAAGGTATTAATGTCTGATGGAACTTGGACAAATATAGAAAATATAAAAGTTGGCGATGAAGTTATATCTCCACAAAAAGATGGAAAAAATATATTTTCTAAAGTTACTTCTATTACTAATTGGTTTTGTGATAATGTATTTGATGTGGTTCAAACAAATCGTTCACATAACAAATTATATTCATGTTCAAATAATCATATAATACCTTTTTATCATAAATTTTATGAAAGAGGTACTGATGAGAATAAGAAAAGATATTATAAAAGTTCTAAATGGGATATTAAGGAATATAAAGCAGAGAACATAAATAATATGTGTAAAAAAGGGTTTTCTCATATAAATATAGGATTTTCATCATACCCAATAGAGAAATTTAAGAATAGGAATAATTGTAAAATAAAACCATATTCATTAGGTGTTTGGTTAGGCGATGGATCATTTAGTAAAGCATTAAATATTACAAGTAACGACGAAGAAGTAATAGAGAGAGTGAAACAGGAATATAAATTAATGAGTATATATGATAAAAAAGGAACAACCTGTAAAAGTTATGCTTTTTCTATATTAGGTGATTTTGCTAAAGATTTGAATAATTATGGATTAAGATATAAGAAGAGTGGAGATAAGTTTATTCCACAAGATGCTTTATATTCTGATTTAAATTATAGACTAAAATTGTTAGCAGGATTGATTGATAGTGATTCTTATTATGCAAACGGTGGTTATAATTATGTTTCTAAATCAAAAAAGTTAATAGAAGATATAAAAGAACTTATATTTTCTATTGGTGGAAGAGCATACGATATTATAAAGGTTAAGAAGAAAATAAAATCTTATGGATTTGAAGGTGAATATTATAGTATTAATTTTTATCTTGGAGATATGAAATTACCAATAGTTACAGAAAGAAGGATGAGAAAGAAAAAAAAGTTTTATTTAGCACCAAATAGGATGGCAATCTATACACAAAAAAGTAAACCACAAAAGGTATATGGTTTTTCGTTAGATAGCGATTCAAAATGGTATATTACTAATAATTATATGGTTACTCATAATAGTGGAAAAAGTAATCTTATAGGTAATTTCTGTTTAAAGGATTTCTCTAAAATACCAAACTTCATCACTAACGAAGGAATGATGTTTGATAGGGATAACTTCATAATTTCACCGGCAGAGTTTGCTGCAAAGATGATTACACAAAAAGGTTCAGTGTTATGGATTGATGAAGGTAGAGATGCTGTTAATAGGCAAAAATGGTTCAGCGAAATTAATCAAACCGTAGCATCAAGGAAAAACCGTAATCGTAAGAACTTTAACATTTATTTTCTATTATTACCTTACGAGAAAGAAGTAGATCCAAAGTTAGCATCACATCTCACTATGTGGTTATGGGTTCGTAGAGGTGTTGCTGAGGTATATTGTAAGACTAGTGGTAGAAAAGGTGGTACAGGGTTAAACATTCAGAAAATCCTTGATAGGGAAGAAAAGTATCTTAAAGAAAATCCAAGGTCTAATTTTGTTTTTCCCACAGTTCATCCGGAATATATTGGAAGGATATTTTTTAACAAACTTACTGCTGGTTATGCAAAAGAGTATGATAAGTTGGTTGAAGAGAAAAAGGCTGTTGGTGAATTATCTGAAGAAGAAAAGTTAGCCTTTGGTATTGTTGAGAAGTTAACACCTGAAAGGATTATTAATAATGCTATTGATGGTATTAAGGATAGAACTATGACTAATAAAAGAGAATTATGGAATCATCTAAAGAAAGAAACTGAATTGGATGATACAAAGTTATTGAAATCATTAAACTTCTATTTGAAACTTGAGGGTTTTGATTCTTTTGGTAAATTGTTTGACAAATCGAAATTGGAACAAGTTGAAGTTGATTGGTGATTAGTGGGAAGGTTTAAATAGTAGTAATACTTATTACCACCATGTTAAAACGATACCAAATAAGTCATTATTTTAATAAATGGATTTCTGCAGAGAGTTTTAACACATTACTTGGTGCAACTAATTTTGCTAGAAGGGTATTAAGAGCAAATAGTTCTGGTCCTCATCAAATGCACTCTGTCAAGGTTATAGACAGAACTACAAAAAAGACTAAATTTATTATGGATAGGAAAGATAATTAAGATGGTAACAAAAAAGGTAGTATATAAAACAAAATGGTTTAATGAAGCAGTAGCAACAAAGAAAGCTATAGATAATCTTAATAAAAGATTAGGCAAACGAGAAAGGGCTAAAATTAGAAGAACTAAAAATTTAGAATTTGAGGTTTTAAATTAAGATGGGTAAATCAAGAACTCTAAGGTATCAAGTTGGTAGGGAATATATGATAAATGGGAAAATGTATTTAGTAACATCTTCCTCATCTACTGCAAAGGGAACTCATGCTACTTTAAGGGATAGGAAAGGAAATACTATTAGGAGAAAAAGTTAAGATGGTAAGATGGTATAAATTAGAAGTTAAGATGGGTTTGGTCGATACAGTTTGGAAAACAGGGGATTTAAAGTATAAAATAACAATCCACGAAAAACGCTTTTCTGAAAACTATTTTGTAACAGCAGAGTATTTTAAGAGTAGAAAACTAATTTCACAAAAAGGGTTCAAAAGAAAGGGTGATGCCTTAAAATATTTGAGTAACCTAAAAAAGAGGTTAATTAGTTAATATGGCATTAAAAGATTGGAAAAAGCAAAAAAGTTATACTAATTATATTAGAAGACCAAGAGGATATCGAATGGTTACTTTTAATGTTTGGAAAAAAGGAAGTAAAGAAATTTATTTATTGACTGCTCCAAGAAGACCACAATATGTTGCTTTTAATGAAGTTAAAATTGATGGTATTTCAAAACAATTCAAAACTAAATCATCAGCATTAGCATATGCAAAAGCTTACATGGCTAAA
>CAYXXQ010000245.1:0-5604 GCA_964469075.1 uncultured Rhodobacter sp. | reverse complement strand
GTTCTGGCTTGAAATCAATGCGGCTTAGCGTTGCGTCCGGGCGGGGCTGGGCCTAGAACCGACCGAGGGGTATTATGTGAAAGGCAGCGGGAAATTGACGACAGCAGCGGTGATTGTTGCGGCGGGAAAAGGCCTGCGCGCCGGCGGTGGCACGCCCAAGCAATACCGTCAGTTGGCGGGCAAACCGGTGCTTTTGCACACGATCCTGGCCTTTGCGCAACATCAAGACATTTCGCGGGTCTGCGTTGTCATCAATCCAAGCGATACTGACCTGTTTGCGAGACTTGTCGCGCCCGGCCTGCAAGGGTTTGCGGTGACGCTATGTGATGGCGGGAACACCCGCGCGGCCTCCGTCCTTTCGGGGTTGCAAGAACTTGCGGATGATCAGGTTGACACCGTGCTGATCCATGACGCCGCCCGACCGCTGGTTTCAGCAGCGCTGATCGACCGGGTGATCCTTGCGACGCGCCAATCAGGTGCCGCCGCCCCTGCCCTTGCTGTTAGTGATACGCTGTGGCGGGGGGGCAATGGGCTGGTTGCCAGTACGCTTGACAGGGATCAGGTTTACCGCGCGCAAACCCCGCAAGGTTTTGATTTAAAGCGCATAGTTGCGGCGCATAATGCCTATCACGGCAGCCCGACCGATGACGTTCAGGTCGCCATTCAGGCGGGCATGGGTGTCCGCATCGTTGAAGGCGACGTGCAAAACATCAAGATCACCACGCCGCAGGATTTTGACCTGGCAGGCCTGTTTATCACCGCGCGCCACGTGAAAGCGCAGGCGGAAAACCCCGACACTAAGGACAGCAGCCAAATGGATATCCGAACCGGCAACGGCTTTGACGTGCATGCGTTTGAGGCCGGCGATCACGTTACGCTTTGCGGCGTCGACATCGCTTTTGACAAGGGGCTGAGGGGCCATTCCGACGCCGATGTCGCGATGCACGCGGTCACCGACGCGATTTATGGCGCGCTTGGCCAAGGCGATATCGGCCAATGGTTCCCGCCCAGTGATCCGCAATGGAAAGGGGCCTCGTCAGACATCTTTCTGGATCACGCCGCCAAACTGGCCGCCAATGGCGGCTACCGGATCAGCAATATCGACTGCACGATTGTTTGCGAACAGCCCAAGATCGGCCCGCATGCGCCTTTGATGCGCGCCCGTCTGGCGCGCATTCTGGCGATCAGCGAAGATCGGGTGTCGGTCAAGGCCACCACCTCGGAACAGCTTGGATTTACCGGGCGCAAAGAAGGGATCGCGGCGTTAGCCAGCGCGACTTTGGTGGCGGAATGAGCCATCTGATCGCAACCTTCTTTTATGTCGGTCGCCTGCCGTTCGCACCAGGCACGTTCGGCTCTCTCGCGGCGTTGCCGCTGGCCTATCTTCTGCATTACCTCGGCGGCTTTCCAGCACTTGGCGTGGCGACGATTGCGGTGTTTTTCATCGGCTGGTGGGCAACGATTGCAGAAACACGGGGTAAGGAAAACCATGATCCCGGCGAGATTGTGATTGATGAGGTCGCAGGCCAGTGGATCGCCCTTTGGCCGCTGTCCTTTGACCTGTGGCATGCGGGCGTTGACCCCAGCGTTTTCCCCTATCCCGGCTGGATCGCTGGGTTCGCGCTGTTTCGGCTGTTTGACATCAAGAAACCCTGGCCGGTCAGCTGGGCAGATCGCCAGACTACTGCCCTTGGGGTTATGCTGGATGATGTTCTGGCAGGCATCATGGCGGCGATTTGCGTCGCCCTTCTAGCCGCCATCGCGCATGGCGTCATGGGATGAGCACGACGGCAGAGATCACAACAAAAGCCGCCGAAATCCTTGATCTGGCGCGCGCGCAGGGCCTGTGGCTGACCACCGCCGAAAGCTGCACGGGTGGCCTGATCGTCGCCGCCCTGACTGAAATCGCGGGCAGTTCTGACGTGTTTGACTGCGGCTATGTCACCTATTCCAACCGCGCCAAACAGCGCTTGCTTGCCGTCACCGCTGACAGCTTGGCACGCTTCGGCGCTGTCTCCGAACAGGTGGCGCAGCAAATGGCCGAAGGCGCGTTGCGCGACAGTGGTGCCGATCTGGCGGTTTCAGTCACCGGCATAGCGGGGCCTGGCGGGTCCGAAGCCAAACCCGAAGGCCGGGTTTGTTTTGGCTTGGCCGCCAAATCTCGGCCCACGCGTGTGGAAACCGTTGAGTTCGGCGCCATTGGCCGCAGCAAGGTGCGCCAGCAAACGGTTTTGCACGCCTTTGATCTTTTGCTGGCTGATTTGCGGGCAAACCGCACTTAACCCCGCCTAAGCTTTCAGCAGCACAAAACTTTCATTTCCGCGTCTTTTTTAGGCATTTCGCCCAAATACCACGCAATCAAAGCCGCAACCGCTGTTTTTTCACGCCTCCCCTGGCCCCGGGCTTTTACATCCGCCGCAGCGCGCGCTTTCAAGCGAAAACCAACCAAAAAACCAACTTCGGAGACTTCGATGAACGGTGCAGATACAGCCTGGATATTGGTCGCAACCGCCCTTGTCCTTTTCATGACCCTGCCGGGCCTCGCGTTGTTTTACGGCGGCCTTGTGCGGGCGCGCAACGTGCTGTCGGTCTTTACCCAAACCTTCGCCATCGCCTGTTTGATGAGCGTGCTTTGGCTGGTCGCGGGCTATTCCATTGCCTTTGGCGGCGGCACAAGCGGCCTCTGGGGCGGGCTTGGCAAGATGTTTTTGATCGGCGTTGACGCCAACAGCGTCAGTGGCACCCTGCCTGAGGTTCTGTTCTTTGCCTTTCAGATGACCTTCGCCATCATCACCCCGGCCCTGATCATCGGCGCTTATGTCGAACGCATCGGCTTTGGCTTTGCTATGGTGTTTTCCGGCCTCTGGATGCTGCTGTGCTACGCGCCGGTCGCGCATTGGATCTGGGGCGGTGGCATGCTGTCGGATGGCGGCATTCTGGGGGCTGTTGGCGTCAAGGATTTCGCCGGGGGCATCGTTGTCCATGAAACCGCCGGTATCGCGGCTTTGGTGATCGCCGTGGTTCTGGGCGCGCGCAAAGACCGCAGCAAGCCGCCGCATAATCCGGGGTTTGTGATGATCGGCGCAGCGATGCTGTGGGTCGGCTGGTTCGGCTTTAACGGTGGCTCACAACTGGCCGCTGACGGCGGTGCCGCAATGGCGCTAACCGTCACCCATATCTCGGCCGCCACCGCCTCGCTGACCTGGGCCGCATGGGAGAAAATCAAATACGGCAAAACCTCACTGATCGGCCTGGTCACCGGCACCATTGCGGGCCTCGCCTCAATCACCCCGGCGTCAGGCTTTGTCGGCCCGATCGAGGCGCTGGTGATCGGCGCTGTCGCCGGTGTGCTGACGCAAGAGGCCTGCTCGCTGATCAAAAACAAGCTCAAGATCGACGACACGCTGGATGTCTTTGCCGTTCACGGCGTCGGCGGCATCTTTGGCACGATCATGATTGCAGCCTTTGGTTTTGGCAGCTGGTACGCCCAGCTTGGCGCGCTGGCGATCGTCGGCCTGTTCACCCTGGTGATGACCTATGTGATCGTCAAGGCCGTGGCCCTGGTCCTGCCAATCCGCGTCGATGAAGAGGCCGAGTTTACCGGCCTTGACCTCACCGCACATGGCGAACAGGCCTACGAGTTCAACTCCTGACCCCCCCCGGCGCGCCAATAAAACCCGCGCCGGGCCAATCTTTCTTTCAAAAATATCCCGAGGGTGAAGGCCCAAAGGGCCGAGGGGGCAGCGCCCCCAACACGACCAAACCCAAACCCTCTTACCCGTACAACACCTTCGCCCGCGCCTCAAAAGCCCGCACGATCCGCTGCATCGCCTCATTGAACACAACGCCGATCACCGCTTGCAACATGGCGGATTTGAATTCGAAATCCACGAAGAAATCAGCCGCGCAGCCTCCGCCCTCAAGATCCTGAAACTGCCAGTGATTGTTCAGATAGCGAAACGGCCCGTCCAGATATTCAACGTCGATCCGCCGCTCCCTGGGCGTCAACACCACGCGGGAGCCGAATTTTTCCCGAAACAGCTTGAAGGAAATCACCAGGTCCGCCTCGATCACCTCGCCGGTCTCAACCGCGGTTCGCTTGCGAATACGGGCCGCCGCACACCAGGGCAAAAACTCAGGGTAGGCGGCGACATCGGCGACCAGATCATACATTTGCCGCGCCGAATAAGGCATGGTGCGGTTTTCGGCATGGGTGGGCATCTGGACTGTGGCCTTTCGGTCTGGCCTGACTATAACGTAACTGGCGCGTGTTTTTCGCAAACGACGCGAAAGTTCAAGGGGGCAAAATGGATCATTCCAACTATTTGATCGACGAAATGATCTCGGCCAAGGCCATTGCCGCCCGGGTTGAAGAGCTGGCGCGCGACATTCGCACCCATTTCCATGACACCGACAAACTGGTGGTGGTCGGCCTTTTGCGCGGCTCGTTCATCTTCATCGCTGACCTTGTGCGGGAGTTGCGCTTGCCGGTCGAGGTCGACTTTCTGGAAGCCTCGTCTTACGGCAACACCACCGAAAGTTCGCGCGAAGTGCGCATCCTGAAAGACATCCGGGGTGAGATCGAAGGCCGGGATGTTCTGGTGGTCGAAGACATCGTTGATACCGGCCACACCCTGAAACATGTGCTGACACTGCTGGGCGCGCGTCACCCCAAACGAATGGAGGTTTGCGCGCTGCTTGATAAACCCTCGCGGCGAGAGGTTGATGTCAAAGCGACCTGGACCGGGTTTGAAATCCCCGACAAATTCGTCGTCGGCTATGGCATTGATTACGCCCAACGCAACCGCAACCTCGATCACATCGGTGCGGTGCGGTTTCTGGATCAGTAATTGCCATAAAGATAGGCCTGCCGCGCTTTCAACGCCGTGATCAGGAACCGCTGCACCGCCAGAATGCGCGGGATTTTCGCCATATCGCGATGGGTCGCAACCCAGATATTAACCTCGACCTCGGGTGCAGCCGCGTTCAGGCGGATCAGCCGGTCGTCCTGATCGGCCAGGCAACAGGGCAGCAATGCCAGCCCCATGCCCTGACGCGCCATATGGTAAAGGCTGACGAAACTGTCGGCCCGCGCAACAATCGCGTCGGTTGGGACATGGTCCTCCATCCAGCGTCCGGGCGGAGCGGCTTGCAACAAGACGCCGCCTGCCAGCCAGGGCAGTTCGATGCCGCCAACCTCCCGCGTGCGGCCCAGCAGGTCGCGCAATCCATAAACGCCAAAGCCAAGCTTGGCGGCGACAGTTCCGGACAGGTCATCGGGTAAAACCCGGGCCGGGCGCACCGTCAGATCGGCGTCCAACCGCGACAGGTTCAGATGCGCATTGGTGGTTTGCAGTTCGATCAGGATATCGGGGGCAATCCGGTGAAACTCGGCCAACAACTCTGGCAAAACCGCGCTTGAAAGGCTGTCGGTCGTGGTCAGACGCACAGTGCCGCGCAGCAGGTCGTCGTCGCCACTGACCAAGCGTTCAAGGGCCGAATAGGCCTGTTCAACCTGCTTGGCGGCGGCAATCAGGCGTGCACTTTCGCCAGTGGTGCGATAGCCTTTGGCGCTGCGGTCAAACACCTTGATGCCATAGCGCG
>CAYXXQ010000244.1:0-5616 GCA_964469075.1 uncultured Rhodobacter sp. | reverse complement strand
CGTCCGCGTCTTCTTCGGCGTCCTGGTCCTGATCCTGATCCTGGGTGTCGGGGTCGTCGCCCAACTGATCACCATAGCCAAGATCGGCGATGATCTGGCGGGCGAGGCGGGCAAATTCGGTCTGATCCGACAGCACTTCGTTGATATTGCCCATCGTGTCGCCGGCTTCGGCATCCATGAAATCGCGCCACAGATCCATGACAGTGTCCGCACCCTTGGGCAAGTCGCGGCCGGTGGCAAGGTGGCGCACCAGATAGCCAGCGGCGGTGGCCAGCGGCGCCTGGGCCTTGTCGGTGATTTGTTCATAGCCAAGGCGCGCGGCCTCGTCGGCAATTTTGGCGTCGATATTGCCTGCCGTGCCGGGCATGGCGCGTGCCCCCATCGCTTCGCAACGCGCAGTTTCCATCGCCTCATACATGTCCCGGGCCATCTGGCCTTGCGGGGCATATTTCGTATGGGTCGCGTCATTGTGAAAGCGCAGCCGCAGGGCAAAGGCGTCGGCAGTACCGCGGGCCAGCAGCACCTCGTCCCGGGTCATCCGGCGCGACACTTGCGGCAGGCGCACGGTGTCGTTGGCCATGCCAGGGGGGTCGACGCTGAAAGCGACGTTCAGGTCAGGCTCATTCGCCAATGCCTTGGTGGCTTCGGCCAGGGCTTTCTTGAACGGATCGGCTGGGTTGTCGGAGGGTTTGGGCATGATCAGACCGTCCGCCGTTTCACGTCGGTGTCGCAGGTGCAATACCCCAGCGCGTTAATGCGCACAAAGGCGGTTGGCAACGGTTGCCGCACCAGGGGAAGAGATGCAGCCCTAGCCAAGACTCAAACTCGCCGCTGATTCCGGCAGTTCCTCGTCAAAGCAGCGTTGGTAGAACTCGGCCACGGTCTGGCGCTCCAACTCGTCGCATTTGTTCAGGAAGGTCAGACGGAACGCAAAGCCGACATCCTTGAAAATCTCGGCGTTCTGGGCCCAGTTGATCACGGTACGCGGGCTCATAACGGTCGAGATGTCGCCCTGCATGAACGAGCTGCGGCTGAGGTCGGCAACGGTCACCATCTGGGCGATGGTTTTGCGGCCTTTGTCGGTGTTGTAATGCGGGTTCTTTGACAGAACGATCGCGGCCTCGGCGTCGTGGCTTAGGTAGTTCAGCGTCGACACCAGCGACCAGCGGTCCATCTGGGCCTGGTTGATCTGCTGGGTGCCGTGATAAAGCCCGGTTGTATCGCCCAGACCCACCGTGTTGGCGGTTGCAAACAGCCGAAAAGCCGGGTGGGGCGTGATAATCTCGTTCTGATCCAGAAGGGTCAGTTTGCCGTCATGTTCCAGCACGCGCTGGATCACGAACATCACATCGGCCCGGCCTGCATCGTATTCGTCAAACACAATCGCGGTCGGATTGCGCAGCGCCCAGGGCAGGATGCCTTCATGAAATTCGGTGACTTGCTTGCCGTCTTTCAGCTTGATCGCGTCTTTGCCGATCAGGTCGATCCGGCTGATATGGCTGTCAAGATTGACGCGCACGCAGGGCCAGTTCAGATGGGCCGCGACCTGTTCGATATGGGTCGATTTGCCGGTGCCGTGATAGCCCTGTACCATCACCCGGCGGTTATAGGCGAACCCCGCGAGAATGGCCAAAGTCGTGTCAGGATCGAATTTGTAAGTCGGATCAATTTCAGGTACGCGATCAATGCGGTCGTCAAAGCCGAAAATACTCATCTCGCTGTCGATGCCGAATAATTCCCGCACCGAAAACCTTTTATTGGGCTGTGCCGCCTTGTCCATCGTGCCGTCCGCCTTGTGTCAGTCAATCAATTTCGCCAGGCCCAACAGGCCCGGTTTCCAGCCCGTGTTTAGTGGAGCATATCGCCGGGATGCGCAAGGGGGCAGGGGCGCGCGCCGCGATGTGACGCGGTGTCAGATTGGCGCGCTATCTGGCCCGGCCTGTGGCTATTTGAAACTGCGGCTGTCTTTGATTTGATCCCAGGCCCAGACAACTTCTTGCAGGCGGTCTTCGTCGTCGCGGTTGCCGCCGTTCAGGTCGGGGTGCAAATCCTTCACAAGTGACTTATATTGCTTGCGAATTTCCGCTTTGGTCCAATGATCGCGGGCGTCCAGAACGTCCAGGGCGCGGCGCTCGGTGGCGGGCAGTTTGCGGGCAATGACCTGGCCGCGCCCGCTGCCGGGATTGCGGGTGGCGTTTCCGCCCAAAACCTCCATCGGGTCGTCAATGCCAAGCCGGGCCCAGGCCTTGGCTTCGGCGGCGGCACCCTGTGCGGTCTGGCCCTTTTTGCCAAACGGCTTGGTTGGCCGCTCCCAGACTTTGTCGGCGGCGAATTGTTCTTCAAGCTCGGCCTCGGAATGGTTTTCAAAGAAATTCCATTTCAGGTTATAGGCCCGGACATGGTCGATGCAGAACCAGAAGAAATCTTCCAGATTGTCAGGGTTTTTTGGCGCGCGGTATTTCCCGGCGTTTTCACATCCCTCATGCTCGCACTTTCGCGATGAGGTTTCAAACGCCCCGGACATGCCACGCCGCCCGCGCGAGCGACGTTTCTTGTCGGCCGAGACTGAAATGTCAAATTCAAACGGAGAATTTCTGGCCATGCCTTCTTCGCCCTTTTCTTTTCGATTTGGATCACACAGTTTAGTGTTTTGCGCGGCAACGCCAAGGGCGAAACGAGAGGTTCGGAGAAAATAATGCGAATTGCAGACGAAATATCAGAAAAACTGACGGCAGCTTTCGCGCCAAGTTTGCTGACGGTCGAAGATGACAGCGAAGCCCATCGCGGCCACGGCGGCTGGCGCGAAGGCGGGGAAACCCATTTCAATGTGGTGATCCGGGCTGAAAGCCTGGGCAAACTTAGCCGGGTCGCGCGCCATCGCGCCGTTCACAAGGCCCTGACGCCGGAGCTGGTCGCGCGCATTCACGCGCTTTCGCTGGATATTTCAGGGTAGCGTTTTAGTGGCGCGGGGTGGCCGGGATTATTCCCCGGCCAACTGCATATGCTCGGGATAGCTTTCGTCGCTTTCCTGAACCAGCCGGGCTTTGCGGTTTCTTAGGATGCCAAGAACGCCCGCCTGCGTGGCCGGCTCTTCGCTTTCGCTCATCTCTGTGATCGGGGTGACGGTCGCGGACGACGGGCGTTTGGAGGACGAGAAAACAACTTCCTGTTCGGTTTTGTCTTCGGTCACTTCATGCAGTTCGATCTGGCGGGTCGGCGGCACTTCAAAGAATTTCTTATCGGCAACGATTTTGCGGCGGAACACCAGAACTGACTGGTAGCCTTCGACACGGCTGGTGATGCCGGTCTTTTCTTCGCAAGGCAGGCTTTCGGCGCGCAGATATTCCCAATCTTCCCGCGCCAGCAGGTTCATTGTCTCGGCCAGGACCGAGGCAAACTGATCCTCATGGCTGCGCACGCCCTTAAAGGCTTTCGCCTTGCGCGGTGCTGCCACGACTTTGTATTCGTAACGGGCCATATCCTGGCTGCTCCCCATAAATCGCCCCCACGATTTAAGTTTCTATTACTGGTTCAAGTACATGATAAATTTGACGAAAATATAACACCCTATTTTGGAAACAATCTGTTTTAACTGTTTATTAGGGAATGCCAAAGCTAGGTCGAATCGTGATCCGTCCCACCAAATATTGTGTATAGCAAAACCAAAAGTTGTATCGTCTGACTTAGATACACCTCCATTGTGGCGAAATCACGATAAATTGCGGCCATTTTCCAGGCGCATCACCCAGGGCAAGACCTGTTATCGCCCGCAGGAATTTTCCAAGCAAAACGAAACAGATCAGACCGGGTCTGCGTCACAGACCCAGTTTTGAAGCCACCAGTTTGTTGACAGCCGCCGGGTTGGCCTTGCCACCGGTGGCTTTCATCACCTGACCGACGAACCAGCCGGCAAGCTTTGGGTTTTGCCGGGCCTTTTCGACCTGAGCTGGATTTTCGGCGATGATCTTGTCGACCTCGGCTTCGATCATACCCATGTCGGTGACCTGTTTCATACCGCGGCTTTCAACGATTTCAGCCGGATCGCCGCCCTCAGCATAGATGATTTCAAACACGTCTTTAGCGATCTTGCCAGAGATATCGCCCTTGGCGATAAGGTCCAGAATACCGCCCAGTTGCAGGGCCGAAACCGGGCTTTCGTCAATGCCGTGGCCTTCTTTGTTAAGGCGTCCGAACAACTCGTTGATCACCCAGTTCGCCGCTTGCTTGCCATCACGACCTTTGGCAACGGCTTCAAAGAAATCGGCATTGGCAACCTCGGCTGTCAGCACGTCGGCATCATAAAGCGTGATGCTGTAATCGGCAACGAAGCGCGCCTTTTTGGTGTCGGGCAACTCGGGCAGCGTCGCTCTGATCTGGTCGATCCAGTCCTGTTCGAATGTTAGCGGCAACAGATCGGGGCAGGGGAAGTAGCGGTAATCATGCGCCTCTTCCTTGCTGCGCATCGACCGGGTTTCGCCCTTGTCGGGGTCATAGAGCCTTGTTTCCTGATCAACACTGCCGCCATCTTCCAAAATGGCGATCTGACGGCGGGCTTCATAGTCAATGGCGGCCTGGATGAAGCGCATCGAGTTCATGTTCTTGATCTCGCAGCGCGTGCCGAGTACGCCGAAATCATCGGTTTCACGGAACCGTTCGTAATCACCGGGCCGACAGACCGAGACGTTGACATCTGCACGCAGGCTGCCGTTTTGCATGTTGCCGTCGCAGGTGCCAAGGTAACGCAGGATTTGCCGCAGTTTGACGACAAAGGCCGCAGCCTCTTCGGGGCCACGAATATCCGGGCGGCTGACGATTTCCATCAGGGCAACACCGGTGCGGTTGAGGTCGACAAAAGACATGTTCGGGTCCATGTCATGCACCGATTTGCCGGCATCCTGTTCCAGATGAATGCGTTCTATCCGCACCAGCCGGGCTTGCCCATTGCCCAATTCAACCAGCACTTCACCTTCGCCCACGATGGGGTGGTAAAGCTGGCTGATCTGATAGCCTTGGGGCAGGTCGGGGTAGAAATAATTCTTGCGGTCAAACTGGCTGAACAGGTTGATTTCGGCGTTTATGCCAAGGCCAGTGCGCACCGCTTGTTCGACGCAGAATTCGTTGATGACCGGCAGCATCCCCGGCATCGCCGCGTCGATGAACGAAACGTTTGAATTCGGCTCCGCCCCGAACAGGGTAGAGGCGCCCGAAAACAGTTTGGCGTTGCTTGAAACCTGGGCATGAACCTCCATCCCGATCACAAGCTCCCAATCATGTTGGGCGCCAGCGATGGTTTTGGGTTTCGGGGCTTCAAAGCTGTGGTCAAGCATGGGTCTGATCCGTGTGGTTATGTGGGCGTTTTAGGTCAGGGCTTGTCGCGGGGCAAGGGTCAGGGTCCGATTTCTGCGCCCCGGTCTGCCGCATGCGCGACAGAAGCTGCGCTATGAGTATTTTTGGAACAATGAAAGGGGGTTTGGCAAAGCACCGGTCGGAGTTTTGCCGTTAGCGCGCGCCGCTGACATCCAGCGAAGTTGCGGTGACGTAGCTGGCCTTGTCTGACATCAAAAACAGGATCGCATCGGCAACTTCTTCGGCAGTACCAGCGCGTTTCATCGGCAA
>CAYXXQ010000243.1:0-5655 GCA_964469075.1 uncultured Rhodobacter sp. | reverse complement strand
AGGCTTTCAAGCAGGTCTTCGCGCACATCGCCACTGGCGAAATTCAACATCTGGCTGACCCGATCGGCAGGGTCACCGACAAGCGGCCCGGTTTCCCCGGTTTTTGAGGCCGCATCTGCCAAGGCAACCCCGATCGACTGCACGGTGCCAAAACTGACGGCACCGGCGCGGGTTGCGGCCAGCGTGACGCCGCGCGCTTTTTCTGATCCCAGCAATTCCAACAGTTCGGCGGATTGCCCGGCAGGCAGTTTGGCCAGGGTGATCGCGCAGACCTCTGCGGTTTCATCGGCCAACAGCGGGGCCAGCGCTTCAGGGTCCAGCGCTTTGATCTTGTCCCAGGGATCGACCGGAGTTTGTGTGTCCTCAGGGCCAGCCAACAGTCGGCCAACACCGTCGCCCAGATGCGCGCCAAGCGTCTGGCTGGCGGCATCAAGCCCGGGTTTGAAGTAAAGCGCGAGGCTGTCAAATTCGGTCAGAAACTCGTCTATCACGGCCAAAACAGTGGTTTCATCGACGAAATGCAGACCTGCGGTGGCCCGAACCAACTGGGCCAGGATGCGATCTTCAAGCCCTGAAAGGGGCAGGGTGGTCGCGTCGCCCGACAAAAGCCTGACAATGATCGCCGCCTTTTGATCACGGCTTAGCCCCGGTTGAGCCATCCGCCCACCGGCCACGACCGCTGCGACCTGCGGTTTATGCTGCGCGTCACGCGCCAGAAACGGCGTCGGTGCGGGCAGAACATCACCCGTTCCGGCATCGCCGACAGTTGCAATTGCATTGCTCATTGCCACACCCTTTTGTCTTCTCACCCGCCTTCATGGGTATCGACGAGGCCTTAAGATTTGCTTGCCGAACAGCAATTTGATGGTTGCGATCCGGCCTTGGCTGTTGTCAATTTGAGGCAAATGCCCAGCATGGGGCGCAGTTGCGGGGGGGAGATGACCAAGCAAACGACCAAGACCCCCGACATCAGCGATGTGCAATTGCACGTGGCCGGTGACATGGGTGTTCTGGTGGGGTTTGGCGAGCAGTATGACCCCGTCATCAACAACGCTGTGATGGCGTTTGACGCGGCGTTTTCAGCACTTGCACTGGATGGCGTACTGGAAACCGTGCCGTCGTTTCGATCCCTTCTGGTCAGGTTTGACCCGCTCGAGCTGGCTTATGAGCGACTTGTTGACGTCCTGAGTAATCTTGTGGCGCGGGAAAACTGGTTTACCGCCCCGCCGCCGAAAAATCGCAAAACCTGGATATTGCCGGTGGTGTATGGTGCGGATTTTGGCCCTGATCTTGATGAGGTTGCCGATCTGATGGGTCTGCGGGCCGATCAGGTTATCGACAGTCATTGCGCGCAGCCGTTAACCGTGGCGATGCTGGGGTTTTCGCCGGGGCTGGCCTATCTTGGGCAATTGCCCGAAATTTGGCAGTTCCCGCGCCGCACTGAGATCACCCCGAAAGTGCCTGCGGGGGCGATTTTGACTGCGGTTCGCCAAACCGTCTTGCCGGCCACGGACATTCCGACCGGCTGGCGGCAGATCGGCCAGACGCCGTTCCGCAGCTTCAATCCGGACTGCAAAACTCCGTTCCTGTTGTCGCCTGGCGACAGTGTCAAGTTCACACCGGTCAACAGTTCCGCCTATACCGCCTTTGATATGGGCCAATACTTGCAGGAAACCGGGCGATGAGCGGGCTTGAGATCCTGTCGATCCCCCCGAGTGCCAGTTTTCAGGATCAGGGGCGCACCGGATACCTGCGCTACGGCGTTACCAGCAGCGGTGCGATGGATCTTTATGCGCTGCGCGAGGGCCAAGTTCTGCTGGGCAATGCCCCTGTCGATGCGGCCCTTGAGATGGCGCAGCATGGAGGCCGGTTTCGTGCGCATGCACCGTCAGTGCTGGCAACTTCGGGCGCTGAAATGGCGATGTCGGTCAATGGGGCACCGATGGCCTGGCGGCGCAGTTTTACACTCGAGACTGGCGATATGCTGGACATCGGCGCGGCTGCGGATGGGGTTTACGGCTATCTGCACGTCCCCGGCGGATTTCAGACGCCGGTGGTTCTGGGCAGCCGGTCGACGCATCTAAGGGCCGGGTTTGGCCAGGTGCCGATGGCGGGGCAAATGCTGCAAGCTGGCGCGCCCATGCGCAAACCACCGCCGCGTGGATTGCCCCGGCCAGACTATTTTGATCAGCGTAGGTTTCGGGTGCTGTGGGGGCCGCAATCAACCTATTTCAGCGCGGCGGAGCGACAGCGTTTTATCGGCGCGACATTTGAAGTGACCAAGATGCGTGATCGCATGGGCATTCAAGTGCGTCCTGACAGCGGGCCGGTGGCGGCGGCGGCTGGGCTGACGATTGCGTCAGACGCGATCAATTCCGGGGATTTTCAGGTCACGGGTGATGGCACCCCGGCGATTTTGCTGGCGGATCGCGGCTCCTCCGGTGGGTATCCAAGGATTGCGACGCTGATCACGGCGGATTTTTCGGGGCTTGCGCAAATCCCGACAGGCGACAGGTTTCAGGTGCATCTGATCAGCCGGGAAGAGGCGGTTGATCTGCTGGCGGCGTTTCGCGCCCGTTTAAACGCGTTGCCCCGCCAGATCCGGCCCTTGTTGCGGGATCCGCGCGACATTGCCGATTTACTGGCCTATAATCTTATCGACGGAGCATTGCGCGGGGACGAATATGACGGTGATTGATCTGAACGCGGATCTTGGCGAAAGCTTTGGCCCCTGGAAAATGGGCCGCGATGCCGAGATGCTGGATATCGTGACCTCGGCCAATGTTGCCTGCGGTTTTCACGCGGGCGATCCGGCGGAAATGGCGCGCACGGTGCGGCTGTGTCTGGACAAGGGTGTCAGCATTGGCGCGCATCCCGGGTTTGACGATCTGCACGGCTTTGGTCGACGTCAGATCAAGGGCAATACCGCCGAGGAACTGGCGGCGATGATCACCTATCAGATCGGCGCCTTGCAGGCGATTGCCGCCGCTGAAGGCACCGGCTTGCATCACGTCAAAATGCACGGCGCGCTGTCGAATATGTGCATGACCGATCGCTGGATGTCAGATGTGTTTGCCGCAGCCGTGCGGCGGTTGTCGCCCGATCTGGTGATCATGGCCGTCGCCGAAACCGAGATACAGCGCGCCGCCGAAGCCGCAGGCGGGCCGATGGTTTGCGAGGTTTTTGCCGATCGCGCCTATAGTGACGACGGCACTCTGGTGGCGCGCAGTCAGCCGGGGGCCGTGATCCATGACGCAGCCCAAGCCGCTGAAACTGTGCTGCGGATGGTGGAGGATCAGGCGATCACGTCGATCAACGGTGTCAAAGTGCCGGTCAGGCCCGACACGATCTGCGTGCATGGCGACAATCCCGAAGCGGTGCGTTTGGCGGCAACCGTCAGGGCGCGGCTGGAAGGGGCTGGCATCAAGCTGGCGCGGTTTTAGCGTCGCGCCGCCACCAGCCACAGGGCCGCCAATCCAAGCGAGGCAACGCCGTTCCAGGCGGCCATTGACAGGCCAAGCATGCTCCACGGGATTTCGTCGCAACGCACGACCGGGGCCGCCAAAATCTGGGCCATCAGATCCTGACCACTGATCCCGCCAACACCTTGCGAGGTGCAGGTCGTCGGCCCTTGCCACCACTGCTGTTCAACCCCGCTGTGGTAAAGCGCGATGCCTGCGCCCACCAGCACAATCCCAGCACCCAGCGCGTAAAGCGCGCGGTTGGGCCAGACCAGAACCACAAGGCCAAGGCCAAAAGCCAGCCCATGTGGCCAGCGCTGCCAGATGCAAAGCTTGCAGGGCGGCATGTCGCCCAGATACTGAAAACCAAAGGCCCCCAGCAGCATCGCCAGCGATCCAAGGGCCGCGATCAGAGCAATGTTTCGGGCCGTATTTGGGGGGGGGATTTGGGCAGTCATAGATACCTCAGCACGTAAAACCCGCCCAGCAGCAGCACGACAAACAGCGTGAACATCAGCCCCAGACGGCGTTCGATGAAATCGCGGATCGGGGTTCCGAATTTCCACAACAGCGCAGCCACAATGAAAAAGCGCAGACCGCGCGCCACGATAGAGGCCAGGATGAACACCGGCAAGTTCAGTGCTGTCGCACCAGACAGGATGGTGATCACCTTGAACGGGAAGGGCGTGACCCCGGCGATCAAGACGGCCCAGGCACCCCAGGAATTGTAAACCTCGGAAAACTCGGCGAAATACTTGTCTTTGCCGTAAAACTCCAGGATCGGGCGACCAATGCCTTCAAACAGTTCCGCGCCAATATAATAGCCAAACAAGCCGCCGATCACCGACGAGACCAGACAGACTCCGGCGATCAGAAACGCCCGGCTGGGGGCGGCGATGATCATGGGAATCATCAGGATATCCGGCGGGATCGGAAAGAACGAGCTTTCGGCAAAACTGATCAGCGCCAGCGCCCATAGGGCATAGCGCGATTCCGCCATTGAAATCGTCCAGTCGTAAAGTTTGCGTATCATTTGCTGCCCTGCCTGCCGGTTCGGGCCGTTCCACCATGCCAGCGCCTGCGCGTCAAGCCGCGCGTTTGTTTGAGCGTTGACGATGCCGAAAACCCGGTATAGATCAGACCCTGCGTGTGCCCGAGTGGCGGAATTGGTAGACGCAGCGGATTCAAAATCCGCCGCCGCAAGGTTTGCCGGTTCGAGTCCGGCCTCGGGTACCATTTTACTTGGTTTGGTAGGAATAATGCACGATGTTTGGCTTGGGCCAACGTCGTTTGTTGCTGTTGCCTGGGGCATAGGGCGGAGTTTGCGGTGGTTTTATGGGGGCGGATTGTTAACCTTTTGGAAACTCTGCGTTCTGGGTATATACCGCTTTTAGGATGGGTTTACGCAGGTTGGTCTTGGCGCTTATGACTCAAATTGTTGCGAAATCAGCAAGAGTGCCTGAGGATTTGATATCTTGGGCTTGTGCAATGCGCTGATAACTAACCGGAAATATGAGGTGGAACATTTCGGTTACAAAATGCCCTGCACAATTTCCCAAACATTATCCCGAAATTGGAAATAATCAACAGCCTGCCACATTCGCGCCGCACCCGCCTGAATTCAGCCAGATTTGCCCCATTGCGCCACATTCCCGTCAGATTTTGCTTTGGGATTTGCCGCATTTCAGGTAAACCAGCCATCAGATGCCCGACTGGGAAGGGTGTTCATAAGGTCAGGGGCGGCCGCCAAGTTAAGGCCGCATCAGTTTGATGCGTTTTAGGTGAAAAACGTGTTCACACTAGAAAACTGGAACCCGACCCTCCGGACAGTTTACATTTCAGCACTGGTGATCCTTTGGATCGGCGCAACGCTGGCCAATGTCGCGACAATCTTTGGCCTTTCGGTCGATATGGTCGGGCTTGTCGGCATCTCGGTCTTTATCGGGATTGAACTTGTGCGCGGTGTCAGCGTCAAGCCGGGCCGCAGTTAAGGCTGCACCCAACCAAAGCGCTTTGAGGAGAGACCCATGACCTGCCTGACCACCGGAACCCTGATCACCACTGCCAACGGCCCCGTCCGCGTTGAAGACCTGCGGGCCGGTCAATTGGTGCTGACGCGCGACAATGGCCTGCGACCGGTGCGCCGCATAAGCCGCAAGACCATGACCAGCCGGTTTCTGCTGGACAACGCGGA
>CAYXXQ010000242.1:0-5660 GCA_964469075.1 uncultured Rhodobacter sp. | reverse complement strand
CACCGGGCTATTACCGCAGCCCTTTCGTCGTGCGCGCCCGCGACCCCCGGGTGCACCTAAGCGACTACCGCGACGCGCGGTTTGCCTATAACGAAAAGCTGTCGCAATCCGGCTGGTCGGCGCCGCTAGTGCATGCCAGCCAGGCCGGGTTTCAGTTTGAAAATATCTGGCAATCCGGCGGCCATGTCCTGTCCGCCGCCGCCGTGGCCGAAGGGCGTGCCGACATCGCGGCCCTTGACGCGCTGACCTGGACCTTGATCAAGCGCTATGAGGATTTCTCGCTTGATCTCAGGGTGCTGGAATGGACCACCCCAACACCCGGTCTGCCTTACATCACCGGCCAAAACATCGACGCCGACCTGATGTTCAACGCAATCAGCAACGCCATCACGGCCTTAGACCTGAACGACCGCCGCACCCTGCACCTGAAAGGTCTGATCCGCATCCCGCCCGACGCCTATCACGCCGTGCCAAACCCCTGACCAATACGCTGTCATGGTTCCAAAAATATGCGCGCCGCAGGCAATCCCGCCGCACGCCAAAGCGCGCAGCGGTCAAGATATTTCACCCTCAGAAAAACGCCTGCAACCCGGTCTGTGCGCGGCCCAGGATCAGCGCATGCACGTCATGGGCACCCTCATAGGTGTTGACGGTTTCCAGGTTCACCATATGGCGCATGATCTGGAATTCTTCAGAAATACCATTGCCACCATGCATATCCCGGCTCATCCGCGCGATATCCAGCGCTTTGCCGCAATTGTTGCGCTTGATGATCGAAATCATCTCGGGCGCTGCGGCGGCCTGATCCATCAACCGCCCGACACGCAGGGCCGCTTGTAAGCCCAAAGAAATCTCGGTCTGCATTTCGGCCAACTTCTTCTGATAAAGCTGCATCCCGGCCAAAGGCTTGCCAAATTGCTTGCGATCCAGCCCGTATTGCCGCGCTGCGTGCCAGCAAAACTCTGCCGCGCCCATTGCGCCCCAGGCAATGCCGAAACGCGCCCGGTTCAGACAGCCAAACGGCCCTTTCAGCCCTTCGACATGCGGCAGCAATGCGTCCTCGCCGACCTCGACGCCTTCCATCACGATCTCGCCGGTGGTTGAGGCCCGCAAACTCAGCTTGCCTTCGATTTTAGGCGCACTCAGCCCCTTCATGCCCTTGTCCAGCACGAAGCCACGGATCTTGCCGCCATGCGCCTCGGACTTGGCCCAGACCACAAAAACATCGGCAAACGGCGCGTTGGAAATCCACATTTTGGTGCCGTTCAACACATACCCGCCCTGCACTTTTTCGGCCCGGGTTTTCATGCCCCCCGGGTCTGACCCGGCATCGGGTTCGGTCAACCCAAAACAGCCGATCCATTCGCCGCTGGCCAGTTTTGGTAGGTATTTTTGGCGCTGTTCTTCGCTGCCATAGGCATAAATCGGGTACATCACCAAGGAGCTTTGCACCGACATCATCGACCGATAGCCGCTGTCGACCCGCTCCACTTCTCGCGCGACCAGACCGTAGCTGACATAACCGGCACCAAGCCCGCCATATTCTTCCGGGATGGTCGTGCCAAGCAGCCCCATTTCGCCCATTTCGGCAAACACGCCTGGGTCTGCAACCTCGTCACGATAGGCCGCGATGATCTTTGGTTGCAGTTTTTCCTGGGCATAAGCACGGGCACTGTCGCGGATCATCCGCTCATCTTCTTCAAGCTGGGTTTCCAGCATGAAAGCGTCTTCCCAGTTGAACGAGGAAAGATCCGGCGCGTCCTTCGGTTTCAGGGCGGGTTTGGGGCTCATGATACGGTCCTTTAAGCTTGAAATATCCAGGTCTGCCACCAGATATAGTTGCATTTGCAACGAATGTCTTGCGATTTTGCTGAGTATTCTCGTCAAAAACGCCGCAAAAATCCCTGTTTGGGTCCACAAGTCGCCACATTCTTCGACTAAATCACGCCCATGCGCCTGCCTGCAACGCTGTAGGTGCAGCAAAGGCAAGACAGGTCGATCAGGAGGATATGATGAAACCGATCAGAACCGCCGCGCTCGCTATTATCTGGGGACTAACACTGACAGGACCGCTGGCGGCAGATGCCATCCGCTTCGGTTCAGTCGCGGATTTTGAACCTTACAACTACCTTGATGACGAAGGCGTGTTGCAGGGGTTCGAAGCCGATCTTGCCGCCCTGATCTGCACAAGGGCCACGTTGAATTGCGAGTGGTCGTTGGCCCCCTGGGAAGACATGATCACCGAATTGTTGCAAAACGAATTTGACGTGATCATGACCGGCATGCAGATCACCCCGGCCCGCGATGTTTATGTTGATTTCACCCAGGAATATTTCCCGGCCGACCCCAGCGCATTCCTGGCCCTGACAGGCGCGCTTTACCCGTCGCCCGGGTCGGTGGTTGGGGCGCAAAACGATACCTTGCAGGCGGAATATGTCACGGATAACGGCTGGTCGCTGTCTAGTTACACGGCCCCGGAATACGCGGTTGAGGCGCTAATATCGCATGAAATCAGTGCCTTTGTCGCGGATCAGGCCTACCTACAAAGCATCGTCGCCAGCAATCCCGGCGTCTTTCAACTGGTGGCGCAGGATGTTGTCATCGGCGGTGGCGTTGGCCTTGGGGTGCGCGAAAGCTCCCCCTCTTTGTTGGCTGCACTTGATGGTGCGATTGCCGGGCTGAAGGCCGATGGCACGCTTGATACCCTGATCGGGGCCTGGTTTGACGGTCGCGATCCGAATTACCGGTCGGCCCAATAGCCGGCGGTTGACCTTACGCAACCGGGCTGGAATAGTTGCGCCTCAATCCCAAGCTTGAGGCGTATCTCACATCATGTCGCAATCGCAACTGAAATGGCTGGCCGCGCGGCCGGAAATCCTGTCGCTGCGCCTGGCGGCAACCGATCTTAACGGCCTGGCCCGCGGCAAACGCATCCCCGCGCGCAACGCTGATAAGGCGTTTGAAGGCGGCTTGCGGATGCCCTTATCGGCCCTCAATGTCGATATCTGGGGCGAGGATATCGTCGACAGCCCGCTGGTGTTTGACAGCGGCGATGCCGACGGCACCCTACAGCCGACCGAGCGCGGCTTTGTGCCGATGACCTGGTTTGCGACCCCATCGGCCCTGTTGCCATTATGGATGTCCAATGACGACGGCACACCCTTTGCCGGTGACCCGCGCCACGCACTGAAATCCGTGCTGGATCGCTATACCGCCCTTGGCCTGACCCCGGTGGTCGCCACCGAGATGGAGTTTTACCTGCTGGACGGTGCCGCCGCCCTGCCCACCCCGCCGGTAACACCCCTAACCGGCCGGCGCGTTGCTGCGAACGAGGTTTTGTCCCTCAGCGGCCTCGACGCGTTTGACAGTTTCTTCACCGATCTATTTGCCGCTTGCGACGCAATGGACATCCCCGCCGATGCCGCGATTTCCGAAGGTGGCCCCGGCCAGTTTGAGATTAACCTTTTGCACACAGATGACGCGATGAAGGCCGCCGACGACGCCTGGCTGTTCAAGCTGGCCGTCCGTGGTGTCGCGCGCAAACACGGGTTTGCCGCCAGTTTCATGGCCAAACCTTACCACGATCAGCCCGGCAATGGCCTGCATACGCATTTCTCGGTACTGGACAAAAACGGCGACAATATCTTTGACGATGGCGGCCCCAAAGGCACCGACACGATGCGCCACGCCCTTGGCGGATTGCTGGAAACCATGCAGGCCGCCACCTTGATTTTCGCACCGCATTTCAATTCTTACCGCCGACTTGAACCCAACAGCCACGCCCCCACCACCGTCGCCTGGGGCTATGAAAACCGCACCGCCGCGATCCGTATTCCCGGCGGCAATCACAAGGCGCGGCGGATCGAACACCGGGTATCAGCCGGTGGCGTCAACCCATACCTGATGCTGGCGACCGTGCTGGGCGGCGCCCTTCTGGGCATGACCGACAAGACCGCCGCCGCCGCCCCCGTAAGGGGCAACAGCTATGAGGCAGACGCGCAACAACTGCCTGAAACCTGGGCTGAGGCGATCAAACTTTTCGCCGCAGACGCCCATATCGCGCGGATTTTCCACAAAGACCTGATCCGCAATCTCGTGATGCTGAAGCGCCAGGAACAACGCCGCTTTCGCGACACGTCAGAAGAGTTCGAATACCGCACCTATCTGGAAACCGTGTGAACGGCGCTTGCGCTTTCCACGACACCTCTGCTAGCAAGTGTCATCACAGCACAAACAGGTGAATGATGAAAATCGGAATTCTGCAAACCGGCCACTCGCCCGAGGGTCTGGTAGGCGATTTCGGGGATTACGGCGAGATGTTCGTCCATCTTCTGGGCGGTCAAGATTTTGAGTTTGAAATCTTCAGCGTCGTCGATGGTATCCTGCCCAAAAACGTGATCGAGGCCGATGGCTGGTTGATCACCGGCTCCAAATTCGGGGCCTATGAAGACCTGCCTTGGATCCCCCTGCTTGAGGACTTCCTGCGCCAGGCTTATGCCAGCGGTATTCCCATCGTTGGCATCTGTTTTGGCCACCAGATCCTGGCCAAAGCGCTGGGCGGTAAGGTTGAAAAATACCAGGGTGGCTGGTCGGTCGGTGCGACAGACTACAGCTTGCGAGACAGCGATCAGACGATCACCCTCAACGCCTGGCATCAAGATCAGGTGGTCAAGCGGCCCGATGGTGCCGAAGTGCTGGCCTCGTCGCCGTTTTGCGAAAACGCGGTGCTGATTTACGACGAAAAAGCCCTGACAATTCAGGCACATCCGGAATTTGGCACTGATTTTGTCAAAGGCCTGATTGAAAAACGTGGTCGCGGTCTTGTGCCCGATCCGCTGCTGGACAGCGCCCTTTCCAAGACGAATGCGGCGATTTCCAGCGATTGGTCAACTCAACTCATGGTGCGGTTCTTCAAACAACCGCGCGTTTGAAGGAAACCCCATGTCTACCGAAAACTGGCTTGATAAACTGCCCCAGGCTGCGCGCGAGTATCTGAATGATCGCCGGGTCGACGAAGTCGAATGCATCGTCGCCGACATGCCCGGCATTTCCCGCGGCAAGGCGATGCCGGCCTCAAAATTTGCCAATTCCGGCCAGATGTATCTGCCGGATTCGATCTTTTACCAAACCATCACCGGCGGCTGGGCCGATTTTTCCAGCGAAGACCGATATACCGACCCGGACATGGTGCTGACGCCGGATTTTGACACCGCCACCGCCTCGCCCTGGGCTGCCGATACCACCATCCAGATCATCCATAATATCGAAGATCAAAAAGGCAATCCGGTGCCGTTCGCGCCGCGCAATGTGCTGAAACGGGTGGTGAACCTGTTCGCCGAAAAGGGCCTGACGCCGATCGTCGCGCCAGAGTTGGAGTTCTACCTCGTTGCGCCAAACACCGACCCGCTGCAACCAATTGAACCGCCGATTGGCCGCTCGGGCCGACGGGTTGCGGCCAGCCAGGGCTATTCCCTAAGTGCCGTTGACGAATACGGCCCGATCATCGACGACATCTATGATTTCGCCGAAGAACAGGGGTTTGAGATCGACACGATCATCCATGAAGGCGGTGCCGGGCAGATCGAAATCAACCTGTCACATGGCGAACCGGTCAAGCTGGCCGATCAGGTTTTCTACTTCAAACGCCTGATCCGCGAAGC
>CAYXXQ010000241.1:0-5675 GCA_964469075.1 uncultured Rhodobacter sp. | reverse complement strand
CATCCACCATCAAACTGATGATCTGACCGAGTTTTTGTCGCTGGTGCAGGACTAGAGCGGCGTCCATTTAATCTGCAACATATCCCGCAGCCCTAAAGAAGTTTTCACACTCTTGCTGTGGGAAGAGGTCGCATGTTTCGGCGACGGATGCGAAAAGGGTGTCGAAAGAGCGGGCCTTCACGCGGCGCAGGTGGGCCTTGAGCTTTGAAAATGCCATTTCAGTCGCTGACCGGCAGGTGTATGCGCAGCATGCACTGAGAGGTGGGGTTGAGGTCAGGGCTGTATGGGGGCAAAAACAGGAGCCAGTTTCCTTGCGCTTTCAGGAGCGTTTGCGCCGACGCGGATTTGTGTGAAGACAGGGTATCAGCGATCACCACATCGCCAGGCTGAAGACAGGGCGCGAGTTGAGTTTCGATGTAGACCTCAAAAGCGGCACGGTTCCACTGGCCGGCAGTCGAATGCTCGCATTCGATGAGAAGCATTGGCCCATCCAGAACCCACGGAGCAGCCAGTCCATCGACACGTAGCCCGGCCATGAAGGTTTGCGTACGCCAGTGTCCGAAGGGCGCGTCCGCCTCCAGCCGCGCTCCTCGCCGGGACCGCCCGCGCAGGCGGGTCATCTTGGTGGTGACAGCTGTTTCATCTATGAAGATCAACCTGTGCGGCTCAAGGCGCATCCTAGGCTAGCGGTAAAGTTGCCACTCGTATCGCGCAGCGCGCACCCTTTTCCGGCGGCGCTCCGTTGCAATCAGGGATTTTTTCATATGTGTAACCAAGCCGATGGATTAGATGGCGTGACAGCAGTGCGGGCGTTGCCCTGATCCCATGCTCCTCGAACAGTTCTACCACCAATTCCGGCATGGTTTTATCCGGTGTCGCTTCGATCTGCGATGTCAGAAAACCTGAGACCGCATCCAGTTTGCTAGTGCGTGGACGTCCCTGCACCGCTGCGACTACCGATCCAAAACGACGCCTACGCTGCATGATCCTGACCGCGCTGGCCGCTGAAATCCGGAACCGCCGAGCCGCCTCGCGGCAGGAATGACCGTCCTCAACCAAAGAAACAACACGCTCTCGAATGTCCAGTGATAGTGATTAGCCCATAATCCACCTCCAAGTAAGGTGAAACACAAATCAAGCCTCGTGGGAATCCCTTCGATTCAGATTTCAAGGACGCAGCTCTAGTGGGCGCGTGAGCCTCTTGGATTAATGATTGCGCTGCGACGTGTTGAAACCCCTCAAGAACCTCGAACGACACACGAAGTCAGCGCGTCAAAACCGGTTTCACGTTTAATATCTGATGGTTATCTGTTGGCTCGATTGGTCGATTAATCGACTAGTCGGACAGATACCCGAAACCCGCCACCTTCAATCAAGCAGAAAAACCACACCTTCATGCCAAAACACAAACCCTAAACGCCGTGGCAAACCCCGACAAATCAGTCGAACATTTCTTCCTGATCAACGCCCTTGTCCTGCCAGTCTTCGCCGCTGTCAGGATCGTCGCTGGCAATGCCGGGCATCGCGCCCGGGGGGGGGCGGTTGTCCAGCAGACCTGCGTCCCGCAACTCCTTGATGCCGGGCAAATCGCGTTGGCTTTCCAGGCCAAAATGGTCCAAAAACTCCTGCGTTACGATAAACGTCACCGGTCGGCCGGGCGTCAT
This sequence comes from uncultured Rhodobacter sp., assembly GCA_964469075.1. GTDB lineage: Bacteria > Pseudomonadota > Alphaproteobacteria > Rhodobacterales > Rhodobacteraceae > UBA5972. The sequence goes on along the minus strand of CAYXXQ010000241.1, from coordinate 4,011 downwards.
TCGGCGACGGCCAAGCTTGATCCAGTCAAGTTCCATCAGCAAATCAACCGTGCCACGGGAGACCGAAACGCCGCGAATTTCCTCAATCTCGGCCCGCGTTACCGGCTGATGATAGGCAATAATCGCCAGGGTTTCGATCGCCGCACGCGACAGCTTCCGGGTTTCAACCCGTTCTTTTTGCATCAAAAATCCAAGGTCGGGGGCCGTGCGAAAGGCCCAGGCGTCATTGACCTTGACCACCTGCACACCGCGCCCTTCATAGCGCTTGCGCAGCAAAACCATCGCTTCGGACACATCACTGCCATGCGGCAGTCGCTGCTGAATTTCCCGCATCGTCATCGGCGTGACCGAGGCGAACAGGATCGCTTCGATCATGCGCTCCTGCTCGGCCAGGGGCGGGGCTTCAAACAGGCTTTTGCTTTCGGTCAAGTCATCGCTGTCCACTTAACCCCCCTTCCGGCGCAACTGGATTGGCGCAAAAAGTTCATCCTGGCGCAGCTCAACCCGGCCAAGTTTCGCAAGCTCAAGCGAGGCCGCAAAAGTCGCGGCAGTGGCGGAGCGTCTGCGCTTCGGATCCTGGGTCCAACCTTCGGGCAGATACTGCTCCAGATCGCCCCATTCGATCGCGTGTCCGATCAGCATTTTCATCCGCTCCAGCGCCTGTTCCATCGTGAAAACCGCCTCGCGTTTCAGGCTTAGCGGCTCAAAATCGTCCCGGGTCCGGATATGCGCATAGGCCTGCATCAGGTCAAGCACCGTGGCCGTGTATTTGACCCGACGCGAGGCCGTAACATCCTCGGGCAGGCCGCGCGCAAAGAAATCCCGGCCCAGCCGGTCCCGTGCCATCAGCCGCGCCGCAGACCGACGCATCGCTTCCAGCCGTTCCAGTTGAAACGCCAGATGGGCAGCCAGTTCTTCGCCACTTGGGCCTTCATCCGATGGGTCGGGCGGCAGCAATAGGCGGGATTTCAGAAAGGCCAACCAGGCCGCCATCACCAGATAGTCAGCTGCCAGTTCAATCCGCAATGATTTCGCACGTTCGATAAACTCAAGATACTGCTCGGCCAGTTGCAGGACCGAGATCTTGCGCAAGTCGACCTTCTGGGTGCGTGACAATGTCAGCAAAAGATCAAGCGGGCCTTCAAAGCCGTCAACATCCACGATCAGCGCCTCGGCCTTCAGCCGGGCTTCTATTTCGTTATCACTGCCGAATTCGTCCGACTCAGGTTGTATCGCTTGGCTCATCGCCGCTTAGCATAAGCAGGTCGTGAAGCTCCGCCAAGAGGGCCGCTTGGTCTATTTCACCGGGGTCAGTCCGGCAAGACAATGCCCGGTCAGATCGTACGCGTGCCGCGTCTGACATATCCCCCGATGCCGCTGCAATTTCAACCATCTCATCCATGTTGCCGTGGCAATGCAGCACCAGATCGCACCCCGCCGCCAGGGCTTGCTGACTGCGGCTGGCAAAACCGCCGCTGAGGGCCGACATCGAAAGATCATCGGTCATCAGCAAACCGTCAAAGCCGATTTCCTGCCGGATCATATCCAGCACCGGTTTTGACAGCGTCGCGCAATTGTCAGGATCTAACGCTGCATAAACCACATGTGCCGTCATCCCGATCGGCAGGTCAGAAAGCCCTTTGAAGGCGGCAAAATCGCTGGCGCGCAATTCTTCAAGACCGGCCTCCGTGCGCGGCAGTTCCGCATGGCTGTCGGCAACCGGCCGGCCATGCCCCGGAATATGCTTCAAAACCGGCAATACCCCACCCTCAAGCAGCCCATCCGCAACCGCCCGAGACGCCGCGACGACCGTGTCAACATCGCTGCCATAACAGCGATTGCGGATGATCGGATGCACATCAGGCGTCGGAATATCGGCGATCGGCGTACAGTTTGTGTCAATGCCAAGATCGCGCAATTCCTGGGCAATCAGCCGATACCTGATCCACATCGCACGTCCCGCTTGCCCCGGTTTGGTGCAGACCATCTGATCAAGGGCCGGCATCCAATCACGCCAAAGCGGGGGCCGCAGCCGGGCCACGCGCCCGCCTTCCTGATCAATCAGGATCGGCGCTTGCCGACCAACTGCGCTGCGCATCTGATCGGTCAGGGCGCGGATTTGATCCGGCGTTTCCAGATTGCGGGTAAAAACGATAAATCCCCAGGGGTCGGCATCGCGGAAAAAACTGGCCTCATCGGCCGTCAGCTGCGGACCCAGACAGCCGAAAATCGTCGCACCAGTCACTTAGCGCGCCGTGACCGGAATGCAGGGCGTGCCGCGCGCCATCAGGGCCGAACACAGACGCCGCGAGTCACTCAGCGAGTCAAATCCAACCATCCTCAGCCGAAAAAAGCTGCGCCCGCCGCTTTCGGCCTCCTGAATGAAGCGTTTGCGATCGCCGATCAGATCGCCGTGCAGATCCAGTATATGATCCCATTCGCGAATGGCCGTTTCCCGGTCATCAAAGGCGCCAAGCTGGACCAGCCGCGCCCCGGTCACAACCTCGGAGGCGTCGACATCAACCGCGCCGTAGCCTGCATCGGCATCCGTTGCACGCGCCTGCGCCTGACTGCGCGGCGTCAACGCGGCTACAAGCATGCGCGCCCGTGGCCGTGGTGATCGCTTGACCCCTGGCAGCCCGGCAATCCGGCCTAATTCGGCACTGTCGCCAGCCCCTTCAACCGCCGCCAGCACCGCCGCATTGATCGCATCTGCCGTCGATTGTTCCATCTCGTCCTCATTTGAGGCACTGACATCGGCAAGGTTTTCCGGTTGATCGACCAGAACATCCCCGCGCAGACTGGGCCGCAAATAAGACAGCGCAACATCTTCGTCGTTCAGATCAACCGGGTCCGGCGCCAGCACGACGCGATCCGCAGGCCGTTCGACGCCACCTTCGGATTGCACCGAGTTGACCGCCAAGCCGCGATGCTCTGCCACTTCGCCACCAGGTGCGTCCGGACGTTCGCGATATTTGCCTTCCATCGCGCGGATCACCGGCACTTCGGTCACATCGCGCATGGTTAACTGATAACTCCAGACCCCAAGGCCAAGAACCAGACAAACCGACAGGATTGCCCCTGTCCAGTGTGCAAAACCGGACATTAACCCGCCATGAATGGGATCTGCAACGGAATCGTATTGCCCGTCCTGTGCCTGTACAGACATCTGCTCGCCTCTCGTTGGCACCGCTTATCTTGCGGCTTACCTGCTCTCAGACCCCAGATGTCGTGTTTGACGCGCTTTTGTTAACGCATTTCTTTCATTGGGGTCACGCCAAGAATACCAAGACCTGCCGAAAGTACAACGGAAACCGCTGAAATCAGGGCAATTTTACCAGCCGAGCGTTGCGGATTTGACTCTTGCAGGAACCGAAGCTCGGTCACTTCATGGCCCTTGTTCCACAAAGCATGGAAATCCGAGGCCAGTTCGTAAAGGTAAAACGCCACCCGGTGCGGCTCATGATGCTTGGCCGCAAGCTCAAGCAATCGCGGCCATTCGCCCAGCTTTCGCACGAGTGCCAATTCGCTGGCATGGGCAATTTCGGTCAGATCTGCATCGGCCAGCCCGTCGATATCAACCGCAAGCCCAGCCGCTTCTGCCTTGCTGCGCACCGAACAAATCCGCGCATGCGCATATTGCACATAAAACACCGGATTGTCCTTCGACTGCTCCAGCACCTTGTCAAAATCAAAGTCCAGCGGCGCATCGTTCTTGCGCGTCAGCATCACAAAACGGGTCACGTCCGGACCCACCTGATCGACAACATCGCGCAGGGTTACAAATGTGCCCGCCCGCTTTGACATTTTGAAAGGCGCGCCTTTTTTCCACAGCTTCACCAGCTGCGTCAGCTTGATATCCAGCGGCACACGCCCATCCGACAGGGCCGAAACCGCCGCCTTCATGCGTTTGACATAGCCACCGTGATCGGCACCAAACACGTCAATCAACTCGTCAAAGCCGCGCTGAACCTTGTCATAATGATAGGCAATATCGGGCGCGAAATAGGT
>CAYXXQ010000240.1:1568-5707 GCA_964469075.1 uncultured Rhodobacter sp. | reverse complement strand
TTCGCACATGTCGCGCAGAACCTCTGTATCTTGATATTTGTTATAGACCCCGTCTACGCAGATCAGGCCATAAGCGCGGGCGGCAAGCAGGCACAGGCTAAGGCTGGTTAAGACCTGCATCCGGTCCGGGGAAAGCCGTGCATTCAAGTCCTTCACCAGATCATTGGTGCCAAGCACCATCCCTTTCAGGCGCGGCGAGGCAGCGGCGATTTCCTGGGCATTCAATATGCCAAGCGGGCTTTCCATCATCGCCCAGATCGCGGTGTCGGCGCACTTCGGATGGGCATCCAGATTCTCCGCCAGCCGCTTGATATCCGCACCACAGTTAACCTTGGGCAGCAGGATCGCTTGCGGGCCAGTGGCGCAGATCACGTCAAGATCTTCCATCGCCCAATCGGTTTCAAAACCGTTGATCCGCACCATCAAAGCGCGGTTGCCATAGTCACGCTCAACCAGAGTTTTGGCGACCAGATGCCGCGCATTGGCCTTTTCATCGACCGCAACCGCGTCTTCCAGATCAAAGATAATGCCGTCAGCAGGCAAGCCTGTCGCCTTTTCCAACGCCCTTTCTTTGGAACCAGGGATGTAAAGAAGGGAGCGGAAGGGTTTTGCCAGCGGGTCCATTATGTTCCTCTTTCGTCGGATAGGCTATGTTCGCGATACGCCCTAGGACCACAGACCGCGCAAAGTTTCAAGATCACTCAGCCTGCGAATAATCGACCGCATTTTAATAAAACCGTTGCGCGCAGGGGTGCAAAGCGTGCGGTACGTTTACCAATTTTTCGGAGCATGGCCGCAAGCTTAGTAAACACGCGAACGGTTTTGGTGAATTCCGGTGGGCTGCCTGGGTTCTGCGCAAATGAACACCGTCGCATTTACTGGCTGTTGCATTGGGGGCTGGCGGCGGATGTCGTTGAACCGGCCTAATGCGATGGCCCTGAACAAATGGTGGGAAAATGACGAAGAACTTATTTTTTGCCCTATCGCTGGGTCTTGGCGGCGTGATCCTGGCAACGCAATACGCCAACGCGCAACAACGGCAATCCTGCGCGGATCGCGCGATTGTCGTCGCCCGGTTGCACGACCAATACGGCGAAAGCCGCCAAAGCATCGGCTTGGGTCAGAACAACGCTGTGATGGAGGTGTTCGCCTCGCCCGATACCGGCACCTGGACGATCCTGGTGTCGCTGCCAAGCGGAAAGACCTGCCTTGTCGCCTCAGGCCAAAGCTGGGAACGGCTGGCGGAAGATGCCCCCGCTAAGGGCAGCGATGCTTAAGGGGCGTGTCTAGGTCAGGCCTTCGTATAGAAGCTTGCTGCCAGCGATGATCAGCATCGAATAAGCGATCATGAAATAGACGCGCTCCGGCACCACCCGGTGCGCGTAAACGCCCAGATAAGTGCCGATCACGGCCACGGGCGCCAGGATCAGATCGGCCAAGGCGGTCTGCCAGGTGAAAAAGCCCAGCATCAGATAAGGCACGAATTTCAGCCAGTTTACGATCCAGAACACAATGACCGAGGTCGCCTGATAAGTCGTCTTGTCCATCTTTTGCGACAACAGATGCACCGCAACTGGCGGGCCGCCCGCATGGCTGATGAAACTGGTGATACCCGCGACAAATCCCCAAAAGCCCCCGATCCAGGGCCGGAACGGCTGTTGTTTCACCGCCAGCCAGCCGATCCAACGGACGAACTGATACAGGATGAACAGCAAGGCGACGCTGCCGATCATCACCCGGAACGTGTCAGCATCCGCAATGCCGAAGATCAGCGCACCAAGCGCGGTGCCGGGAATCGACCCCAGGATCAGCACCTTGGCATTTGGCCAGTCCCATTTGCGCCAATAGGGCTTCAGATTGGCGACATCCATCACCATCAAAAGCGGTAGCATCATGCCAACTGCGATGCCCGGATCAAGAATCAACGCCAACAAAGGCGTCGCCGCGAAGGCCGCGCCAGAGCCGAACCCGCCCTTGGAAATCCCCGCAAACAGCACCGCCGGGATCGCCACGGCAAAGAAAATCAGGTCAAATTCCATCAGCCGACAACCCGATAGAGCTTTGGTATTTCGGTGTTTTTTCGGCGCACAATAGTATACAATCAGCGTTTTCCCCGACACTTCACTTCGTCTTAGTTCTTGCAGATCACACCCCAAGGGGATAGGCAAGCGCCAGATTTTCCAACCCTCAGGAGACAGTGAAAATGGCAAGAGCAAAGATCGCATTGATCGGTGCCGGTCAGATCGGCGGCACTTTGGCCCATCTGGCGGCAACCAAGGAACTGGGCGATGTGGTGATTTTCGACATCGCGGACGGTGTTCCGCAGGGCAAAGCGCTGGATATCGCCGAAAGCGGTCCGATCAGCAAATTTGACGCGACAATGACCGGCACCACCGATTACGCCGATATCGCCGGGGCCGATGTTTGCATCGTCACCGCCGGTGTGCCGCGCAAACCTGGGATGAGCCGGGATGACCTGTTGGGCATTAACCTTAAGGTGATGAAGTCCGTCGGCGAAGGCATCGCGAAACACGCGCCGAACGCCTTTGTCATCTGCATCACCAACCCGCTTGACGCGATGGTCTGGGCTTTGCGCGAGTTTTCCGGGCTGCCCGCTGAAAAAGTCTGCGGCATGGCAGGTGTTCTGGACAGCGGCCGCTTCCGGCATTTCCTGGCCGAAGAATTCGGCGTGTCGATGCGCGATGTGTCGGCCTTCGTTCTGGGTGGGCACGGCGACACGATGGTGCCGCTGGTGCGCTATTCCACCGTTGGCGGCATTCCGCTGCCGGATCTGGTGAAAATGGGCTGGACCAGCCAGGAAAAACTGGACGCGATTGTTCAGCGCACCCGCGATGGCGGCGCTGAAATCGTTGGCCTTCTGAAAACCGGCTCGGCTTTTTATGCGCCTGCCGCATCGGCGATTGAAATGGCCGAGGCTTATCTGAAAGACCAAAAACGCGTGCTGCCTTGTGCGGCCAGCGTCAACGGCGCTTACGGCCTGAAAGGCATGTATGTTGGTGTGCCGACCGTGATCGGCGCCGGTGGCGTTGAGAAAGTGATCGAGATTAAGATGGACAAAGACGAACAAGCGATGTTCGACAAGTCGGTCGATGCGGTCAAAGGCCTGGTTGCTGCCTGTAAGGGCATCGACAGCTCGCTGGGCTAAGCTTAGCTTGATTCTCCGGCAATTGTATACCGGCGGATACAATTGAAAAAATATTTGTGATCACAGCCATGACAGCTGTGATCACAAAACCATCTAAATCCAGTCTATTCCCCTAAATCTTGGTTTCTTTACTTTTTTTCAGGACGTTCCTGTGACAGCTTGCCCCAAACTTGCAACACGGGAAGTGATCCATGAACATCCACGAATACCAAGCGAAACGATTGCTCAAGGAATACGGCGCGCCTGTGTCGGATGGCAGGATTGTGCTGAAAGCGGATGAGGCCAAGACAATGGCCGGCGAACTTGACGGCCCGCTTTGGGTAGTCAAGGCGCAAATCCACGCCGGGGGCCGCGGTAAAGGCACGTTCAAAGAACCCGAAGCAGGCGAAAAAGGCGGCGTAAGGCTGACGAAATCCGTCGCTGAAGCAGCGGTAGAGGCTGAAAAAATGCTGGGCCGCACGCTGGTCACGCATCAGACTGGCCCTGTCGGCAAGCAAGTGAACCGGGTCTATATCGAAGACGGCGCGGGCATTGAAACCGAACTTTACCTGGCCCTTCTGGTCGACCGTCAAACCAGCCGCATCGCCTTTGTTTGTTCAACCGAAGGCGGGATGGACATTGAAGAGGTTGCCGCCAACACCCCGGAAAAAATCCTCAGCTTTTCGATTGATCCGGCCAGCGGCTTTTCCGGTTTTCACGGCCGCCGCATCGCCTTCGCGCTGGGGCTGAAAGGCAACCAGATCAAGCAATGCGTCAACCTGACCGGCACGCTTTACAAGATGTTTCTTGAGCGCGACATGGAAATGCTTGAGATCAACCCCCTGATCGTCACCGACAAGGGCGATCTGAAATGTCTGGACGCCAAAATGGGCTTTGACGGCAACGCGATGTATCGCCAGCCCGACATCTTAAGCCTGCGCGACGAGACCGAGGAAGACCCAAAAGAACTCGCCGCCTCCAAACACGATCTTAA
>CAYXXQ010000240.1:0-1558 GCA_964469075.1 uncultured Rhodobacter sp. | reverse complement strand
TAACGGTGCCGGGCTCGCGATGGCGACGATGGACATCATCAAGCTTTATGGCTCGGAACCCGCGAACTTCCTGGATGTCGGCGGTGGCGCGACCAAGGAAAAGGTCACCGAAGCCTTCAAGATCATCACCTCAGACCCCAATGTCAAAGGCATTCTGGTCAACATCTTCGGCGGCATCATGCGCTGTGACGTCATCGCCGAAGGGGTGGTTGCCGCGGTCAAGGAAATGGGGCTGAAAGTGCCGCTGGTCGTGCGCCTGGAAGGCACCAATGTCGAGCTTGGCAAAGAGATCATCAATAATTCCGGCCTTGACGTGATCGCAGCGGATGACCTTGGCGACGCTGCGGCGAAGATTGTTAAAGCGGTGAAAGGTTAACCCCGTGCGCATGGCCCTGGCCGCAATCCTTGGTGTTTTCCCCAGCCTGGCCGCCCCGGCGCAGTCGGCTGATCTTCCGGCTGAGATTGAAGACCGAATCGTGCAGGGGGTTCACACCTGTCTTGACTACTATGAACAAGGTGTAAGCATTGCAACACTTGGCGCCAAAGGGTTCACGCCCAAAGCAAGATGGGTAGAAACCAAGGTTGTTTTGCCCGCCCAATCCAGCGCCAAACGCACCTATTTTGTGCGTGTGTTAATCGAGAATGGCGATGAGTGCGAGATCCATAGCAACTACTATCAGGGCAATCCTGAATACCCCGCCTTCACTTTGGCAACACAAGTTGTTGTCGATGATGGCTACACGATTATCAAGGGGTCCAGCAAATTCAGTCGCGCTAAAAGCGTGTTCCAGAAGGCCCGTGTCAGTATGTGGTTCAAGGTACGGAACCAGTCGAACATCCTGATGGTGAAATTCCGCAAACGCCCCAATTGAAATCCCCATGTCAGCGCCCTTGTCGCGATTTGACGAACTAAAGGAGACTCCTAAAAATGGCAGTCCTCATCGACGAAAACACCAAAGTCATCTGTCAGGGTCTGACCGGCTCGCAAGGCACGTTCCATTCGCAGCAGGCGATTGACTATGGCACCAAAATGGTCGGCGGCGTGACCCCCGGCAAGGGTGGCGGCAACCATATTGGCCTGCCGATCTTCAACACTGTCGCCGAGGCGCGGCATGTAACCGGCGCCAATGCGACCGCGATTTATGTGCCGCCGCCGTTTGCCGCCGACGCCATTCTTGAGGCGATTGACGCCGAAATGGAACTGATCGTCTGCATCACCGAAGGCATCCCGGTGCTCGACATGATGAAAGTCAAGCGCGCGCTTGACGGCTCAAAATCGCGGCTGATCGGGCCAAACTGCCCCGGCGTGATCACACCTGACGCCTGCAAAATCGGCATTATGCCGGGCCATATCCACAAACGCGGCTCGGTCGGGGTTGTGTCCCGTTCTGGCACGCTGACGTATGAGGCGGTCGGCCAGACCACCGCCATTGGCCTTGGCCAGTCGACCTGCATCGGCATCGGCGGCGACCCGATCAAGGGGACCGAGCATATCGACGTGCTGGCTCTGCTGCTGGGCGATGACGAAACCCAGAGCATCATTATGATCGGCGAAATC
>CAYXXQ010000239.1:0-5711 GCA_964469075.1 uncultured Rhodobacter sp. | reverse complement strand
CAGGATCCGGAACATCTGTCGGGTGCTGCCGATGCGATCGGCTATCCGGTGCTGATCAAGGCGGTGGCCGGCGGTGGCGGCAAGGGCATGCGCAAGGTCGATGATCCCAAGGATTTCGACGCCGCTCTGAAAAGTGCGATGGGCGAAGCGAAAACCGCCTTTGGCAATGACGCCGTTCTGATCGAAAAATTCGTTGAAAAACCGCGACATATCGAAATGCAGGTGTTTGGTGACGGCACGCGGGCCGTGCATTTGTTTGAGCGCGACTGCTCGCTGCAACGCCGCCACCAGAAGGTGATCGAAGAGGCACCGGCCCCGGGCATGACCGAAGATATGCGCACCGCTATGGGCGCCGCTGCCGTCCGCGCCGCTGAGGCGATCGGCTATAAAGGCGCCGGTACGGTCGAGTTTATCGTTGACGCCTCAGACGGGCTGCGGTCGGACCGGTTCTGGTTTATGGAGATGAACACAAGGCTTCAGGTTGAACATCCGGTGACAGAAATGATCACCGGCGTCGATCTGGTTGACTGGCAATTGCGCGTCGCTGCCGGGGAAAACCTGCCTTGCGGCCAAGCGGACCTCACGATCAACGGCCACGCGTTTGAAGCGCGGCTTTACGCCGAAGACGTGCCAAAGGGCTTTCTACCGGCCACCGGCAGGCTTGATCATCTGGCCTTCCCGCCGGATGCGCGTGCCGATAGCGGCGTGCGGCCGGGCGATGTTATCTCGCCGTTTTATGACCCGATGATTGCCAAACTGGTGGTGCATGGCGCCAGCCGCGATATCGCGCTGATGAAACTGACCCGCGCCCTGGAAGAAACCGAAGTGGCGGGTAGCGTCACCAACCTGGCCTTTCTGGCCGCCCTGACGCGGCATAAGGGATTTGCTGCCGGCGATGTCGACACCGACCTGATCGCACGCGATCTGGACGCCTTGGTGGCGGAGCCAACACCTTCATTGGCCATCAAAGCCGCAGCGGCCCTGATCGCGGCAGGCCTGTCCCCGACGGCACCTGCCCAGGGCTTCAGCCTGTGGCAACCGCTGACGCATATGCTTGGCCTAAGCCACGCGGACACGCCGATTGAAGCTAGCGTCACCGCGAGCCCGGATGGCGGCTGGACCGTCGCGATTGACGGGCAAACCATCACAGCAACCACCCGCGCCGGGTGCTGGCTGTTTGATGGCGCGGCGGGACCACGGCATGTGCTGCGACAAGAAAATCGGATCAGTGTTTTTGATGCAAACACCTTTCATTTCGATCTGATCGACCCGCTGGATCGCGCCACATCCGCAGCAGGCGATGGCAATGTCATCACCGCCCCGATGCCCGGCCTGATCAAGGTTGTTTTCGTTAAAGCGGGCGATCAGGTCCAAGCTGGTGACCGGCTTGCGGTGCTGGAAGCGATGAAGATGGAACACTCCCTGACCGCCGCGCGCGACGGCACGGTTGCCGAAGTGCTGGCAGATGTGGGCCACCAGGTCGAAGCCGGGGCCGCCTTGATCCAGCTGGAAGGCGAGGAGGGCTGAGCGCTATGAACAGTCAGAGTTTCATTATTGCCAAAATACTCAAAGTGCTGCCCTTGGCAGCAAAGACCAGGGTTTTGAGTATTTGTACAATAAAGAAACAGAAGGGACGCCGATGACCAAATTGCGTTTGCATCACGGCTGGGAAAGCCGGTCGACCCGCAGCCTGGCGCTTTTATATGAGATGGGGCTTGAGTTTGAGTTGGTGATCCATTCCTTTCGCGCGCCGCTTTACAATCCGGATTACCGTGAGGTGTCGCCCGCAGGCCGGGTGCCGGCACTGGAAGATGGTGATCTCGCGATTTTTGAAACCGGGGCGATCACGGAATATCTGGTGACGACCTATCCTGAAAGCGGACTTGGCCGGCCGGTTGGCGACCCGGAACATTGGCAGTGGGTGCAGTGGCTGCATTTTGCCGAAACCATCGGTCAGCATCTGGCAACCTTGACCCAGCATCATGTGGTGTTGCGCGAAGACTGGATGCGCTCCCCTACTGTTATCAAATACGAAACCATGCGTCTGGGCCGCACCCTTCAAGTTGTTGAGGATGCGCTGCACGGGCAGGACTTTCTGCTGGCCAGTGGGTTTTCGGCGGTCGACACCAATATCGGTTATTCGATTTACGGTGCGGCACATTTTGTCAGACTTGACCCCTATCCCAATGTCGCCGCCTATCTGGACCGCCTATCGGCACGCCCGACTTTTCAGAAGGCCCTGCCACCGCCGAGGGCGGAGCGGTTGTATCACCAGGCGTTTTACGAGGTGCCGGATGTCAAAAAAGGTTGAGATTTTTGAGGTCGGGCCGCGTGACGGGCTGCAAAACGAAAAGCGCCAGATCGCAACCGCTGACAAGATCACGCTGGTGGATATGCTGTCAGGCGTCGGGTTTCGCCGGATCGAGGTTGCGTCTTTCGTGTCGCCCAAATGGGTGCCGCAAATGGCAGATAGTGCTGCGGTTCTGGCTGGGATCAATCGCGTGCCGGGAATTTCGTATGCGTCCCTGACGCCAAATATGCGCGGCTATGACGGGGCGCGGGCGGCCAAGGCCAATGAGGTGGCGATTTTCGGGTCAGCTTCAGAAGGGTTTTCGCAAGCCAATATCAACTGCTCGATCGCAGAAAGCCTCGAACGGTTTCGCCCGGTGGCAAAGGCGGCACTTGCCGATGGGGTGCCGGTGCGGGGATATATCTCATGCGTAAGTGACTGTCCTTATGACGGGCCAACCGATCCAGGGGCTGTGGCGCGGGTGGCGGCGGCATTGCGCGATATGGGGTGTTATGAAATCAGCCTTGGCGACACAATCGGGCAGGGCACGCCTGAGCGGATAAGCGCGATGCTGAAAGCCGTGTTGCAGGAACTGCCCGCCGACCGGCTGGCCGGGCATTACCATGCCACCAGTGGCCGCGCGCTTGAAAATATCACTGCGTCGCTGGCGCTGGGCCTGCGGGTGTTTGATGCGGCGGTTGGCGGGTTGGGCGGCTGTCCATATGCACCGGGCGCAGCAGGCAATGTTGCCACGGAAGACGTTCATGATTTGCTGGTTTCGCTTGGGTATCAGACCGGGCTTGACCGCGAAAAACTGCTCAAAGCGGCGGCGTTTGCCCAAAGCCTGCGTTCACAGGGACCACAAGATGTATGAGACTTTGAAAATCGACCGCGACGGTCGCGGCGTGGCGACCTTATGGCTGGCGCGGCCGGACAAGCATAATGCGATGTCGGGCCAGATGATCGAAGACCTTGCCGCCGCCGCGACAGCACTTGGTCAAGACCCCTCGGTCCGGGTGGTGGTGCTGGCTGCTGAAGGCAAAAGCTTTTGTGCGGGCGGCGATTTGCGCTGGATGCAGGCGCAAATGGCGGCGACGTCTGACGAACGCCGAGCCGAGGCCCGCAAGCTTGCGATGGCGCTTTACGCCCTCAACACATTGCCCAAACCGCTGATCGGCCGCATTCAGGGTAACGCTTTTGGCGGTGGTATCGGCATGATGTCGGTCTGTGATGTGGCAATCGGGGTGCCGACGGCGAAGTTCGGTTTGACCGAGGTGAAACTGGGCCTGATCCCGGCGACGATCAGCCCTTATGTGCTGGCCCGGATGGGCGAAGATATGGCGCGTCGGGTGTTCATGTCGGCTCGCTTGTTTGACGCGGCCGAAGCCGTCACGCTGAACCTTCTGGCGCGGGTGGTGGAACAGGCGGATCTTGATGCTGCGATCGAGGCTGAGGTCGCGCCTTACCTGCAAGCTGCCCCCGGTGCGGTGGCCGAAAGCAAGCGACTGGCACGTAGTCTTGGCCCGGCGATCACGCCCGAGGTGATTGAGGCAACGATTGACCGGCTGGTCGCCACCTGGGAAGGGGCGGAGGCCGCCGAAGGCATTGCCGCCTTTTTTGAGAAACGCGCACCCTTCTGGCAGTCAAAGGGCTGACGGTCTGAACCGGCAGAACAAATCCTGATCCGCCTGTGATTTGTGGCACCGTGCGGGTGTGCCACAAGATACCGGTTGCCCGCACTTTATGTGCCTGCATCGCCCTTCAACCGCCGGGGAATCACGGCGTGGTTGCTGATCGCGGATACAAACCTCTGGTATACAAATGTATGCCCGCGCCGACCCCAAGCCTTGATCTCTAGCATCGGCGGGCCAAAGCCTGCACGAAATCTTTGCGAAAACCGCCCCGGTTCGGGCCGTGTTCTGTTGACCTCACCGGGTGGCGGGGGTAAAGGTCGGCCTTGAATACAGCCCGAGCAATACATATGAGGAGGCGCCGTTGGACGAGCTTTTGAGAGAGTACCTTCCGATCCTCATATTCCTTGGCCTTGCCATTACTTTGGGGCTGGTGCTGATCATTGCCGCTTTGGTCGTCGCCGTGCGCCACCCGGATGCCGAAAAGATCAGCGCCTATGAATGTGGGTTCAACGCTTTTGACGATGCGCGGATGAAGTTTGATGTCCGCTTTTACCTAGTGTCGATCCTGTTCATCATCTTTGATCTTGAGGTCGCGTTCCTGTTTCCCTGGGCCGCCAGTTTCCAGCATGTCGGCGAACTTGGGTTCTGGTCGATGATGGTGTTCCTGGGTGTGCTGACCGTTGGTTTTGCTTACGAATGGAAGAAGGGGGCGCTGGAATGGTCGTGATGGCGACAAATACCGCTGGCCCCGATAAAGAGGTGGCCACCCAGACCCTGAACCGGGAGTTGCAGGACAAGGGTTTTCTGCTGACCTCGACCGAGGATATCATCAACTGGGCCCGTACTGGCAGCCTCCATTGGATGACTTTCGGTCTGGCCTGTTGCGCGGTTGAGATGATGCACACCTCGATGCCACGCTATGATCTGGAACGCTTCGGCACAGCACCCCGCGCCAGCCCGCGCCAGTCCGATCTGATGATCGTGGCCGGTACGCTGACCAACAAGATGGCGCCAGCCCTGCGCAAGGTTTATGACCAGATGCCCGAGCCGCGCTATGTGATCAGCATGGGGTCTTGTGCCAATGGCGGTGGGTATTACCACTATTCCTATTCCGTCGTGCGCGGTTGTGACCGGATCGTCCCGGTCGATATTTACGTGCCGGGCTGCCCGCCAACTGCCGAGGCTTTGCTTTATGGTATCCTGCAATTGCAGCGCAAGATCCGGCGCACCGGCACCATTGCCAGATAGGTAGGAATTGAGATGAGCGAAGCCCTGCAAGAACTGGCCCGGCTGATCGAAGGCAAGCAGGCTGATGCGGTGATGGACACCGAAATCACCAATGGTGAGCTGACGGCCCGGGTGACGATCAACGGTCTGGTTGATTTCATTGATTTCCTGAAATCCGACCGCAATTGCCGGTTCTCGACTTTGATTGACATAACGGCGGTCGATTACCCGACCCGCGACAAGCGATTTGACGTGGTTTACCACTTTCTGTCGATGTATCAGAACCTGCGCATCCGCGTCCGCCTTTGTGCCCGCGAGAACGAGATCGTACCCTCGATCACCTCGGTGCATCCCAGTGCCAACTGGTTTGAACGCGAAGTGTTTGACATGTACGGGCTGATGTTTTCCGGCCATCCGGACCTGCGCCGCATCCTGACGGATTACGGTTTTCGCGGCCATCCTTTGCGCAAAGATTTCCCAACCACCGGCTATACCGAAGTGCGGTATGACGACAAGGAAAAGCGCGTGGTTTATGAGCCGGTTTCACTGGTTCAGGAATA
>CAYXXQ010000238.1:0-5751 GCA_964469075.1 uncultured Rhodobacter sp. | reverse complement strand
AGGCCAGCGGATAATGGTTGGACAGCATAAGAAAGATCACCGGCAGCGTCAGGTAATTGTTGTGCGTACTGCGCAGTTTGGCGATCTTGCCGTATTTCGGATCGGGCGTGCGCCCTGCCTGCAAATCGGCCACGACGATGCGCTGGTTGGGCATGATGATCAGGAACACATTGGCCGTCATGATGGTCGCGGTAAACGCCCCCAGATGCAGCAATGCCGCCCGCCCGGTGAAAACCTGCACATAGCCCCAGGACATCGCGATCAACAGCACGAACAGCAACACCATCAACAACGTCGGCTTTTCACCCAACCCAGATTTGCACAGGAAATCGTAAACCAGCCAGCCAATCGTCAGCGAGCCTGCCGAAATCAGAATCGCCTGCCAGACCGCCAGATCAGCCTTGGCGGTGTCGATCAGATACAATTCCGCCCCGGCCCAATAAACCACCATCAGCAGGGCCGCGCCCGACAGCCAGGTCATGTAGCTTTCCCATTTGAACCAGGTCAGATGTTCGGGCATGGCGCTGGGGGCGACCAGATATTTGCGGATATGGTAAAACCCGCCGCCATGCACCTGCCATTCTTCGCCATGCGCGCCTTTGGGCAGATCGTCGGCCTGCCGCAGACCCAGATCAAGCGCAATGAAATAGAAGGAGGATCCGATCCAGGCAATCGCCGTGATCACATGCAGCCACCGCACTGCAAGCGACAGCCATTCCCACATGATTGCCAGTTCAAACATCTGTACCCCCTTCGTTTGTCCGTTCCGCACAGCCTAGCGGATCGCTTGATTATCCAGTATAAAATAAAAAAGCCTAGCAGTTTCAAAAATAAGCGAAGAATACCGATGTCCTATTTTGACAATCTGCGCACGTTCGTCCGGGTCTATGAGCTTGGCAATATGTCCGCCGCTGCCCGCGATCAACGGATTTCCCCGGCGGTCGCCTCGGCCCGGATATCGCAGCTAGAGGATTATCTGACGGTCCGCCTGTTCCAGCGCACCACCCGCATGCTGAAACCCACCGAACAGGGCGAGACGTTCTATTCCGGCGCCTGCCGCATCCTGGAAGCCGTGGAAGAGGCAGAGGCGGAGGTGAACAGCATCACGCAAGTCCCGCGCGGGTCGATCTATATCGCGGCACCTTTGGGCATCGGCCGCCGCCTGATCGCCCCGGCAGTCCCCGATTTCAAGGCCGAATATCCAGAGATCGAGGTCCGCTTGCGCCTGTCCGACCGTCGTGTCGATCTGACCGCCGAAGGTCTGGATGTCGCATTTTTCCTGGGCGTGCCCGAGGATTCCAACCTGCGCATCCGCAAAATCGCCGATTGCCCGCGCGTTTTATGCGCTGCCCCCGCCTATCTGTCACGGCGGGGCTTGCCTGCCGGCCCGCAGGAACTGGTCGGCCCGGCGCATGATTGCCTGAACCTGCGCTTTCCCGGCGCGCCGGAATTTCAGTGGTCGCTGTCCACCCCCGAAGGTATCCGCAAATTCGCCGTCACCGGGCCGTTTGAATCAGACGACGGTGACGTGCTGACCGGCTGGGCGCTGGATGGTTACGGCATCATCCTGAAACCAGTGTTTGAGATCGCAGATCACCTGCGCAAGGGCGCGTTGGTGCCGGTGCTGGAACAGACCCCGCCGGTGTCGATCCAACTGGCCTGCCTTTATACCCACCGGCGGCATCAGGATCCGAAAACTCGGCTGTTCATTGACTATATGGTCAGCCGGATTGACACAGCCCTTGCCAACAGCCGCATGGGCATTCAGCTACCGCGATAGGTGGAATAGCCATAAGGCGACAGCAACAGCGGCACGTGGTAATGGCTGGCCTCGGCCATGCCAAACCGGATCGGGATGGTCGATAGGAACGGGATGTCCCCGCCCGCCTGCCCGCTGGCGGTCAGGTAATCGCCTGCGTGAAACTCCAACTCATAAACGCCCGGCGCGAATTCCTCCGCTGGCAGGATATGCTGATCGGTCCGGCCATCGCTGTTGGTGGTCAAGCGGCGGATATGCACGCGCGTGCGATTGTCGACGCGATAAAGGTCAATCGGCAACCCTTCGGCAGGGCAGCCCTTTGCAGTGTCCAGAACATGGGTGGTCAGATAGCCTTGCATGTGATCCCTCCTGACAGGTGTTATACTGGCAATAGCCTGCGACGCCCCTTTAGGGCAACGCGTTGTCGCGGAAAGTCTTTCAAAAATATTGCGAAAGTAATTTTGATTGATTTGCATTAAGAGCAAACAAACTTTGCGGAGCGAAAGTGTGAGCAGATATCCCCGCGACATGCACGGCTATGGTGCAAACCCCCCCGATGCCAAATGGCCCGGTGGGGCGAAAATCGCCGTTCAGTTTGTCATCAATTACGAAGAAGGCGGCGAAAACAACGTCTTGCACGGCGATGCCGCATCCGAAGCGTTCTTGTCCGAAATCGTCGTTGCCGCCGCCTGGCCGGGCCAACGCCACTGGAATATGGAGTCGATCTATGAATACGGTGCCCGCGCCGGGTTCTGGCGTCTGCATCGTCTTTTCACCGAACTTGACATCCCCGCCACGGTTTATGGCGTCGCCAGTGCCCTCGCCCGAAGCCCGGCCCAGGTCAAAGCGATGCAATCGGCTGACTGGGAAATCGCCAGTCACGGGCTGAAATGGGTCGAATACAAAGACGCCAGCCCGGACGACGAGCGGCGCGATATGCTGGAAGCGATCCGCCTGCATACCGAAGTGACCGGCGAAAGGCCGCGCGGCTGGTATACCGGGCGCTGTTCGGAAAACACCGTTGCGCTGGTCGCCGAAGAGGGCGGGTTTGATTATGTCTCCGACAGCTATGCCGACGATTTGCCCTATTGGGCGCGGCTGCATGGTCGTGATCAGCTGATCATCCCTTATACGCTTGACGCCAACGACATGCGCTTTGCCACGCCGCAGGGCTTCAATGCTGGGGCGCAGTTCTTTGACTATCTGAAGGACAGTTTTGACGCGCTTTACGCCGAAGGCGCTGCTGGGCAGGCCAAGATGCTTTCGATCGGCCTGCATTGCCGCCTGATCGGGCGACCGGGGCGGGTGATGGCGCTGCGGCGGTTCATGGAATACGCCAAATCCCACAGCGGCGTCTGGTTCCCGCGCCGGATCGATATCGCCGAACACTGGGCGGCAGCGCACCCACCATCGGCCTATGCGCGCCCGTCCGAGATGGATAAGGCGACATTCGTGAAAACCTATGGCGGTATTTTTGAACATTCCGCCTGGATCGCCGAAGGGGCGCACGCGCTGGAACTTGGGCCAGCCCATGACACCGCAACCGGCCTTCACAACGCGCTGTGCCGGATTTTCCGCAGCGCCAGCGAAGATCAGCGGCTGGGCGTTCTGACAGCCCACCCCGATCTGGCCGGAAAACTGGCGCAAGCCAACCGGCTGACCGCAGACTCCACCGCCGAACAGGCCGGGGCCGGGCTTGACCATCTGACCGATGAAGACCGCACGGCGTTCAGCGACCTCAACACCGCTTACACCAAAAAACACGGTTTCCCTTTCATCATCGCAGTGCGCGACAACGACAAAGCTTCGATCAAAGCCGCCTTCCAGCGGCGGCTGGAAAACGACCGCGACCGCGAGTTCGCTGAAGCCTGCAAACAGGTCGAACGCATCGCCGAGCTGCGGCTGGCCGAGGTTTTGCCATGACCGGCCAGCACCTGAAACCCGAACCCCTGACGGCCAAGGCCTTCGCGCCATTTGGCGAGGTTTTGGATTGCGCAGGTGCGCCTGACATGATGATCAACGCCGGCAAATGTGGCCGTTACCACGACCGTGCAAAGCTTGATTTCAGCGATGGCCGCGCCGGTCTTAGCCTGTTTCGGGCCGAGACGCGCAGCCTGCCCTTCGAATTTAACCTGGTTGAGCGCCACCCACTTGGCAGCCAGGCCTTCATTCCGATGTCGCTGACCCGGTTTCTGGTGATCGCCGCGCCGGATGCTGGCGGCAAACCCGGCCAGCCGCGTGCCTTTCTGACCGATGTAGGACAGGGCATCAATTTTCACCGAAATACCTGGCACGGGGTCCTGACCCCGCTTGCCGATCCTGGCCTGTTCGCCGTGATCGACCGGATCGACGGGACAGGCAGCAACCTCGAAGAATACTGGTTTGACGTGCCCTTTATCGTCACATCAGAAAACGGCAAGCCGACATAGAAGCGGCCATATCAACAGTCACCCAGGGAAGGAAATACCAATGGCTGATAACTCGATAGGGACAGCGGAACAACTCCGTGATCCGAATTATACCCCTGCACTTAGCAGGGCAATTCCGCTGGGCATCCAGCATGTGTTGGCGATGTTCGTGTCAAACGTCACGCCCGCCATCATCGTCGCGGGGGCGGCTGGGTTTGGCTTTGGCTCAAACTCGCCCGATTTTCCGCAGCTTTTGTACATGATCCAGATGTCGATGCTGTTTGCCGGGGTCGCGACCCTTCTGCAAACCCTCACCATCGGGCCGGTTGGCGCCGCTTTGCCGATTGTTCAGGGCACCTCGTTTGCCTTTCTCCCGATCATGATCCCGCTGGTTGCGGGCAAAGGCGTTGACGGGCTGGCAGCCTTGTTCACCGGTGTGATCATTGGCGGTCTGTTCCACGCCGCCCTTGGCACCGTCATTGGCAAGATCCGTTTTGCCCTGCCGCCGCTTGTTACCGGTCTTGTGGTGATGATGATCGGCCTCGCGCTGGTCAAGGTTGGCATCCAATATGCAGCCGGTGGGGTGCCTGCGATTGGCAAGCCTGAATATGGCAGCTTGCTGAACTGGTCGGCAGCTTTGGTCGTGATCTTCGTCACCCTTGGTTTCAAGTTTTTCACCAAAGGGATGCTGTCGATTTCAGCGGTGCTGATCGGTTTGATGGTCGGGTATGTCTACGCGCTTTTCGTAGGGATGCTGACCTTTGACGCCATCGCAACATCCTGGAGCCGCGCCAGCAGCTTTGCCTTGCCAATGCCGTTCAAATACGGGTTCGAACTGTCAGCCGCCGCGATCATCGGTTTCTGCCTGATGGCCTTCATCTCGGCGATTGAAACGGTTGGTGATGTTTCCGGGATCACCAAAGGTGGGGCCGGTCGTGAAGCGACTGACAAGGAAATCCAGGGCGCGACCTATGCGGATGGTTTTGGCTCAGCAATCGCCGGTGTCTTTGGCGGCCTGCCCAACACCAGCTTCAGCCAGAACGTCGGCCTGATCGCCATGACCGGCGTGATGAGCCGCCATGTCGTCACCATCGGTGCGATCTTCCTGATCATCTGTGGTTTCATCCCGAAAGTCGGCGGTATCATCCGTACCATCCCAATCGAAGTGTTGGGCGGCGGCGTTATCGTGATGTTCGGTATGGTTGTCGCGGCTGGCATTTCGATGCTGTCAGACGTCAACTGGAACCGCCGCAACATGGTGATCTTCGCGATTGCCCTGTCGGTGGGTCTGGGCCTGCAACTGGATCCGAAAGCAGTGCAATACCTGCCGGATACCCTGCGCATCCTGATGACGTCAGGCCTGCTGCCAGCAGCCCTGATCGCGATCGTGCTGAACCTGGTTCTGCCTGAAGATCTGTCAGATGAATCGACCGAGGAAGTCTCGGGCGGGATGAAAGGCAATTCCAAAGGCTCGCTTCCGAAGGACGCCTAAAGCCTGAAAACAGCCGGGGCCTTGTGTATCAAGGCCCCGGTTTTACCTGCCGCGCCGCCCCATCAGCCGCGCCATATCCAACATCCGGTTGG
>CAYXXQ010000237.1:0-5759 GCA_964469075.1 uncultured Rhodobacter sp. | reverse complement strand
TTTGCCTTTCATATCTGCAAAGGTTTTGATGCCGCTGTCTGCATAGGTAATCCAATGGTACGACCCGTAAGGGAACCACATCACCAGCCGCTGGTTGGCGGCGATTTCGGCATGGTCATCAAGCTTTTGGTACATCGCCTTTTTGTTTTTCAAAAAGAAATGCACCGTCGGCGATGACATGGCGAAATCAAGCTTGCCTTTGCCCAGTTCAATCACATGTTTGGTGGCCGCACCTGTGGCGTCGACGGTGATATTATATGCATCCTGGTTTTGGTTCACGATGCTGGCGAAGGTTGTCATCGTCAGATAGGCAGACGTGCCCGGCGCAATCGTGGCCATTTTGACCGTCTCTTGTGCGGGGGCGACCGTTGCGGTCAGCGCAAGCGCGCCCGCAATTGTCAGTGACTTGAAGAGTTTCATTGGTGTTTCCTCCCTAGGATTCTATTTGCAATTTCGGTGTTATGCAGCGCGCGCTCCCTGCGCCGACATTCGGTGAAAGCCGATCAAGCCAAGCGCCACAAGGGCGGCTGGACCAGCCAAAAGATACTCAGGCCAAAGTGCTGCAAGACCAAAGAAGACGCGCAAAGCCCGCTCCCAAATGGCTAGTTTGGCGGAGTCAAACCCGCTAAGACCCGAAGCAATTGACCAGGTCGCAATGATAAAGGCGACACAGGCCCAGATCAGACCGATCAACGAGAAATCGTCGACAATGATCAGCACGTCCTGGTGATAGACAAAAACAAACGGGATGATGAACCCGGCAATCGCCAGCCGCACCGCCTCGAACCCGGTTTCCATCGGTTTTGATCCGGCAATCGGGGCCGCCGCGAAGGCCGCCAGCGCTACCGGCGGCGTGACGACGGACAGAACGCCGAAGTAAACCACGAACAAATGCGCCGCAATCGTTGGCAGGCCCAGGCGTTCCAACGCAGGGCCAAGCACGATGGCGATGATCAGATAGGCCGCCCCGGTCGGCACCCCCATCCCCATCACCAGGCAGCCCAGCATGACCAGAAGCAGGCTGATAAACAGGTCAGACCCCGCAACCTCTAGGATTGCTTCGGCAAACCGCAGGCCAACCCCGGTCATGTTGACGACGCCGATGACGACGCCAATGGATGTCACGATTATCATCAGGGTTGCCGATACCCGGCCCGCCGAAATCACTGTTTCCAGCCATTTTTTCGGATGGCGAAAGCTGGGGTAAAGCACAAGGCACAGCGTAAAGGCCACGATGGTCGCGGCGAACCCGGCGTTCTGCGGCGTGCGGCCATCCAGCAAGTAGGCCACCAAAACCCCAAGCGGCACCCAGAACGCCAGGCTTTGCAGCCAGTCCTGCCCGGTCAGGCGTTGCCGATCTTCTGGCGGAATGGCCCCAACGCCTTGTTTGCGCGCCTCGATCAGCACCACAATGAACAAGGAGGCGTAATACATCGCCGCCGGGATCAAAGCGGCGACCACGATTTTAAGGTAAGGGATGCCGGTGACGTCGGCCATCAGAAAGGCGACCACGCCCATCACCGGCGGCATGATTTGCCCGCCGGTCGAGGCGGCGGCCTCAACCGCGCCTGCGAATTTGGCGGAAAAGCCGGCCTTCTTGATGATCGGGATGGTGAAAATGCCGGTGGAAACCACATTGGCAACCGCGGCACCCGACAAGGTGCCAAACATGGCTGAGCCGACAATCGCGGCATGGGCGGGTCCACCTGCAAAGCGGCCAGTGGCGGCAAAAGCGAATTTCAGCAAAACTTCGCCTGCACCCGAAGTTTGCAAAATCGCGCCGAACAGGATGAAGATCAAAACGACGCGGCCAACAACCTCGACCGGGCGGCCAAAGGCGCCATCGGTGGAATACCACAGGTTTTCGGCAATCCGCGTCCAGTCCTCGCCAACTGCGAAATATCCTTCAGGACCGACCACATACCAGATCATTACCAGGAAAACGGCAAGCATCGGGATGCCAAAAAACCGGAAAGTCATATAGCCTGCAACCGCGAACCCCATCCAGGCGATGACGTCATCGGCGCGGGTAATCTCGATAAAAAACTCTTCCTGTTCCAGCATGATGCCAGCCCATTTCCACAGGCAGAACGTGAAGAACAAGGCGAGGGCGATGTGAAAATACGGCATCAGGCGTGCAAGCGGGCTTGATGGGCCGACGGTTTGCAGCGAGAAGAACCCGACCATGAAGCCAAACCAAACGCTTAGACCTGAGACCCAGACATTGTCAAAAACGCCCCAGCCGCCGATGTAAAAGGCAAGGCAAGTCAGCAGAATGGCAAAGCCGTCTGCAAGCCAGTTGAAGGGTTTTGCCAAGTAGAATCCTCCCAAATCCTGGGGAAATCCTGCCTTTAAGGCGATAAGTGATCAACATATCTGGCGTTTCGTGCCGCTGAGTGGCACGTTAGCCCAAGGTGGAATCAAAAGGTGCCCATGACAGGCCTGCAAAACAGATCACTGGATCGCGGTATCGCAGTTCTTGAGGTTCTGGCGCGCAAAGGGGCGTGCTCGCTTGCCGATCTGCATCAGGAAAGTGGGCTGGCGAAATCAACGATCCGGCGGTTGCTGGGCACCTTGCAGGATCGGCGTTTTGTGCGCCGGTCGCTGTCAGATCAGAAATACCGCATCAATATCGGCCTGCCCAGCGGCGTCGGCGCGCCCGTGCCGCCGGAATTGTCGATCCTGGTGGATGTCGCAATGCCGGTCCTGACCGAGTTGACGCAGCAAGTGCAATGGCCGTCGGATTTGCATCTGATGGAGGCGACCCATATGCGGATCATCGATTCAACCCGTCCGCTTAGCCCTTATCATTTGTATCGCGGGCTGGTGAACCGGCGGCTAAGCATCTTTGGATCGGCCACCGGGCAGGCCTGTCTTGCGTATATGAAACAAGATGAAATTGACGCGCTTATTGTCCGCACGACCGGTGATAAAACATGGGGGATGGACCGGTTTGGGATCGATCGAGCGACGCTTGAAAGTGGTCTGGCGAATGTCAGATCGCAAGGCTACGGCACCCGACTGGCGATTTATCTGGGGGAAACTATTCTTGACGACGGCCTTTCCGCCATCGCCATTCACGTCGGCACGCCGGATCGCACCTATGGCGCGATCAGCCTTTTGTTTCCGCGCCAATTGATGGCAACCACGGATTTTGCCGCCAGTTACTTAATCCCATTGCAAGCCGCTGCGGCCCAGATTTCACAGGATCTGATCCGCTATGACCCGCGCGCGGGGGCGGACCGTTCAGCTTAGGCCCAGCAATTTGGCGGCGTTGTCTTTGGTGATCAACGGGCGAACTTCTTCTTTGATGTCGATCTGATCAAACGCCGCCAGCCAACGCTCCGGGCTAATCATCGGCCAGTCTGAACCGAACAACATCTTTTTGCGCAGGATCGAATTGCAGTAACGCACTAGGATCGGCGGGAAGTATTTTGGCGACCAGCCAGACAGGTCGATATAGACATTCGGCTTGTGCTGGGCAACCGATAGCGCCTCCTCCTGCCAGGGGAAAGATGGATGCGCCAGGATGATCGGCATGTCGGGGAAATCGACCGCAACATCGTCGATATACATCGGATTTGAATATTTCAGCCGCATGCCATTGCCACCCCGCATGCCCGAGCCGACCCCGGTCTGGCCGGTATGAAACAGCGCAATCGCACCTTCTTCGGCCAACGCCTCATAAAGGCCATAGGCCATGCGGTCGTTGGGATAAAACCCCTGCATCGTTGGGTGAAACTTGAAGCCCTTGATGCCGAAATCACGGATCAGGCGACGGGCCTCACGCACGCCCATCTTGCCCTTATGTGGGTCGATGCTGGCAAACGGGATTAGAACGTCGTCGTTTTCTGCCGCCAGTTCGGCAACTTCTTCGTTCTTATAGCGCCGAAAACCGGTTTCGCGCTCAGCATCGACGGGAAAGATCACCGCCGCGATGTTTTGTTCGCGGTAATGCGCGGCGGTTTGCGGCACGGTTGGCGGATGTTTCCAGGGCGCGCCGAAATAGCTGGCCATTGTGGTTTGCAGATCGTCATAGCCGTCATCGGTATGGCAGCCGCAGGGTTCTTCGGCATGAGTGTGGATGTCAATCGCGCGGACTTTGGAGATGTCGACCATTTGCGTTCCTGTCAGATTTGAATGGTTGCCGGATCGGCGTTGTCATAAAGACGGTCGACTAAAGCGGCCCGGCCTTCAAGCACCCGCCGAATGTTCAGATTGCCCTTGGCCGTCACCTCATGATCCTTGACCGAGGGCGGATCGGCCAGAACCAACGCGCGGTTGATCTTGGTTGACGACCCGGTGGCGGATTTCGCCAGTGTCGCTAGGCAAGTTTTGATCCGGGCGCCATGATCGCCCCCGACCAATGCACCATTGTCTGCGGTCCAGCCCGGGGCCTCGGCGGCCAGCGCTTCGGGATTTGGGAAGATCAGAAGGCCGATTTCGGTGCGGCCCTGGCCTGTGACAACCACGTCCTGGGCCAGCACCGACAGCTCTGCCAGGGCTTTGGCGCGTATGTTTGCCGATTGCACCCAAGTGCCTGACATCAGTTTGAAGTCCTCGGATATCCGCCCGTCAAACACCAGTCCGGCGTTGTGATTTTCAGGGTCTAGAAACCTGACCGCGTCTTCGGTGATCAGAAAGCCGTCATCGTCAAATGCTTCGGCGGTTTTTTCCGGGGCGTCATAATATTCATGCATGATGTTCGGGCCTTTGACGCGCAATTCATATCGGCCTGCATCGTCGGGGATCAGCTTCACGGCAACTTCAGGCACTGGCACGCCGATAACACCGGTGCGCGCAATCGGTTCGTGCTGCAACAAAGTGCCGGGGGCGGTTTCGGTCATGCCCCAGCTGCTTGTCATCAGGGGAATATGCCCAAGTTCGGCCATCGCCAGTTTTTTCAGATCGGCCCAGACACCCTGCGGCAACGGTGCGCCTGCGTAAAAAATCATCTCCAGCCCGGTGAAAAACCGTTTGCTGAGGGTCGGATCAGCCTTCAGCGCTTCGGTCAGCAGCGCCCAGCCGACCGGGACATTAAAGGCCAGGGTGCCGGTTTGCATCGCGAGGTTTTCAAGGGTTTTAACAAACAGGCCGGGGGCGGGCTTGCCATTGTCGATATAAAAACTGCCGCCAAAAGCCAGCATCATGTTGAAATTATGCGAGCCGCCGAAAACGTGGTTCCAGGGCAGCCAATCGACGATTTTGTGTTTTCGTGCCGACAGAAATGGCAGCACCGCGCCGATCTGGGCCTGGTTAACGCACATCATTCGTTGGGTCGTGCAAACGCCTTTCGGATGCGCGGTTGAGCCGGAGGTGAACAGTATTTTCGCCAGGCTGTCAGGCGTAATCGTGGCGTAGGCCTGATCGACCGCAGCCGGGACCGGAGTTTGCAGCAAAGTTTTGATGTCGAGCGACGCGCGTGGCGCACCGTGCGCGTCGCTGGTGATCACCGGGATATCGGCCAGTGGCGCAAGTTGCAGGGCTTGTGCGTAGCGGGCAGCGTCGTCAGTAAAAACCATTTTGGGTTGGGTTTTGGTGGCGATATAAGCCAGGCGGTCGTGGGCCTCGGGGATCAATGAATATTGTTCGGCAACTGGGATTGATACGATGCCGACATATTGCGCCGCCAGGGTTAACAGGGCGTGGTCAACGCTGTTGCCCGACAGGATGATCAGGCGATCACCGGCGATCAGGCCTTGATCTAACAGGGCGGATGCCAGGCTGCGAACGGCGGTCAGGCAATCTTGATAGGTCAA
>CAYXXQ010000236.1:0-5838 GCA_964469075.1 uncultured Rhodobacter sp. | reverse complement strand
GACAGCCAGATCGCGATGCTTTTGCGTTCGGCCGATTTGGAGGCGAGCGAAGCGCCGATGGCAAACAGCGCGCCGGGGGTGGCGGCGGCCCCCAGGATCGTCAGAAACTCGGCCGCCGGGCCGGGGATCGGCAGGCTGAACCCGGCCCAGATCAGCCCCAGCGCCATTGCCATCACCATTGGGTTTTTCATCAGGCCGATGGCGACCGGGCCAAGCACCGCCAGCGACATCCGGCCATCGCGTTTTGCCGAGACGATGATGACAATGAGGCTGCCAAACACGATCAGATCGGTCGCCAGCACCAGCATCACCGGGCCAATTGCCGCTGATCCCATCAACAGCACCAGCATCGGGATGCCCAGAAAGCCGACATTGCCGATGGCGGCGCACTGCGCCTCGATCGCGGCTTCTTCGATGCCGGCTTTGCGCAACAGGGCAACGATTGTCGCCAGCAGATAGACGGCCAGCGTGCCGGACAGATAGGCCAGAACCGACGGGGCGTGAAACACCTCGGCCAGCGACAGGGTGCCAGCAAAGCGGAAGATCATCGCCGGCAGCGCAAAGTAAAAGACAAACTTCGTCAGATGCGCTGTCGCGTCGGCTGAAAAAAACCGCCGGTAGGCCGCGAAATAGCCAAGGCCAAGAATGGCAAAGAACGGCAGGGTTTTCAGAAAGATTGGCAGCATGTTGCGGGGGTGCAGATCTTTGGTCGGGTAAGGTTTGGTTGGCGGTGTGAGTTGAGTATTTGGGCAATAAAGAAGGTGGTGCAGGGGCGTCAGTCGGTGCGGCGGACTTGCAGGTGATTGCCCTGTTTGCGGGTTTCAAAGCGCGCCAGTTTCTTGATCAGATCGCTGAGTTTGCTGCACCCATAAGTGCGAGAGTCAAAATCAGGCTGGGCGGCGGTCAGGTACTGGCCGATCTGGCCGAGGGAGTACCATTCTTCGTCCTGCGGGATAGTGTTCATCGCTTTGATGATCAGCGGGACGGCTGCTGTCGGGTTTTCTATTTCCCGCTTGACCGGGCCGCCTTTGGCGGTTTCCGGTTCTTCGATGATGTTTTCAATTAGGATAAAACGGTTGCAAACATTACGTAAAGATTCTGGCGTTTTGGCTTCGCCGACGCCGATCACTTCGAGGCCCTGTTCGCGGATGCGGTTGGCCAGCGAGGTGAAGTCGCTATCGGATGAGACCAGCACGAACCCGTCAAATCGCCCGGTATGCAGGATGTCCATCGCGTCGATCACAAGGCCGATATCGCTGGCGTTCTTGCCCCTGGTGTTGGCGGTTTCCTGTTGCGCCACCATGCCAAGCGCGCGCACCTGTTCGGACCATTTGGCCAGCCGCCCTGTTGACCAGTCGCCATAGACCCGGCGCAAGGCCGGTTCGCCCAAGGCGGCGATTTCCTTGAGGATCGGTTCAGCGTAATGGGCCGGGATGTTGTCAGCGTCGATCAGGACGGCGAAAAGCGGGCGTTCGCCGGGCCTGGCCATCTAGAATTCCACCACGGCACGGATGCTTTTGCCGGCATGCATCAGATCAAAGCCTTTGTTGATGTCGTCAAGGCTGAGTTTGTGGGTGATCATCGGGTCGATCTCGATCTTGCCCTGCATGTACCAGTCAACGATTTTTGGCACATCGGTGCGCCCGCGTGCGCCGCCAAAGGCGGTGCCGCGCCAGACCCGGCCGGTGACCAGTTGGAACGGGCGGGTCGAGATTTCGGCCCCTGCCGGGGCGACGCCGATGATGATGCTTTCGCCCCAGCCTTTATGGGCGGCCTCAAGGGCGGTGCGCATCACGCCGACATTGCCGGTGGCGTCGAAGGTGTAGTCGCCGCCGCCGCCGGTCAGCTCAACCAGGTGGCCGACAAGGTCGCCCTTTACCTCGGCGGGGTTGACGAAATCGGTCATGCCAAAGCGGGTGGCCATTTCGATCTTGGACGGGTTGAGATCGACGCCGACGATCTGGTCGGCCCCGGCAAGGCGCAGGCCCTGCACCACGTTGAGGCCGATGCCTCCGAGGCCAAAGACGATGGCGGTCGCGCCTTGTTCGACCTTGGCGGTATTGATGACCGCGCCGATGCCGGTGGTGACGCCGCAGCCGATATAGCAGATCTTGTCAAACGGAGCGTCCGGGCGGACCTTGGCCAGGGCGATTTCCGGCAGCACTGTGTGATTGGCAAAGGTCGAGCAGCCCATGTAATGCAGAATCGGTGTGCCATCCAGCATCGAGAACCGTGAGGTGCCGTCGGGCATCAGGCCCTGGCCTTGGGTCGTGCGGATCGACTGGCAGAGGTTGGTTTTCGGGTTGAGACAGTAGTCGCATTCGCGGCATTCCGGTGTATAAAGTGGAATGACGTGATCGCCCGGTTTCAGGCTGGTGACGCCTTGGCCGACCTCTAGCACCACGCCGGCACCTTCATGGCCCAGAATGGCCGGGAACAGGCCTTCGGGGTCGGCGCCGGACAGGGTAAACTCGTCAGTGTGGCAGATGCCGGTGGCCTTGATTTCGACCAGGACTTCGCCGGCGCGCGGGCCATCAAGGTTAACTTCCATCACTTCAAGCGGTTTGCCAGCCTCAAGGGCGACTGCGGCGCGGGTTCTCATGGACATTCTCCCGTATTAAAGCTTCTTTTGCGTTTTATGCAGACTAGCGCGCTGGGTCGGTAATGCAATCGCCGAAGGCGGTGTCTGGTGGTTAAACTGTGGCTGCGGCCTAGCGCCTGATCCGCAAAAGGGCGTCGCTGTCATCCTGATAGACCGCGCGATAACAGTCCTGGCGCAGATCGTCTGAAAGATGCGATTGGCCCAGCTTTTTGATCGCCGCCAACACCGGTTCGCGCGCGGTCAGGGCAGCTGCCGACAGCTGGTCGATCATCTGTGGCATGTCAAGTGCATCAACGATCCGGTCGATCAGGCCGATCGACAGCGCCTCAGCGGTGCCGAGCTTCTGCCCGGCCAGCAGGATCAGCCGCGTGCGGGCCGGGCCGATCAGCGCGTTCAGGCGTTTGACGTCCGAGGGTTGAGGCAGAAAGCCGTTTTTCAGCACAGGGTAAAAGAACTTCGCGCCTGGCACCGCAAGCCGCAGATCGCAGGCCAGACCAACCCCGAAACCACCCCCGGCAAGCGTTCCATTCAGCGCCGCAATTGTCAGGCAAGGCAGTGCAGCCAGCCGGTTTGACACGCTTTCCCAGATCGGGTTGGTGGTGATGCCGGTTGCGTCCTTGGCCTGACCCAGATCGGCCCCGGCGCAGAACACGCGATCCCCGGCCCCGGTCACCACCAGCACGCGCAGGTCGTGGGCGGCCTGTGCTGCGGCAAAGATCGCGTCCAGCTGTTCCAGCATATCCACCGTCAGGGCGTTGGCCTTGTCCGGACGGTTCAGGGTCACGGTCCAGCGACCCTGATCTTTGGTCAGGTCGATCATGCAATCAAGCCGACGCGGCGACGGATGCTGTCGTCGCGCAGGGCCACGACGCTGCCGCGATAATCGTCAGCCGCGGACGAGCACATCCAGACCAGCGTCTTGGCCGGCCATTCCGGCGGAATGTGATCAGACCAGTCCATCTGCGCCACCGGATTGATGCCGCTTTTCTTGATACTGCGCTGCATTTCCGTGGCGACCGTACCAGGCGACAGGATCAGCGCGCGGATGCCGTTGTCACGCTCTTCCTTGTCAAGGCAGGCGCTCAGGTGGTGGACGGCGGCTTTGGAGGTGCAATAATGGCTCCAGCCCTCAAGGGCGCTGGTCGCAGCGCCTGAGCCGATGGTCAGGATGCTGCCACCCCCGGCCATATGCGGCAGCGCGGCCTGAATACCGTAAAACACGCCTTTGACATTGACGTCGATCACCTTGTCCCAGGCGTCAGTGTCAATATCGCGAAGCCGCCCGATCGGGTCGATGCTGCCGGCATTATTGATCAGCACATCAAGGCCACCAAACCTGTCAACGGTCTTGGCCACCGCCGCCGTGACCGAGGCCCGATCGGCCACGTCGCATGGCACCGCGATGGCATTGGCACCGATTTCACCAGCGATACGGTCGATGTCAGCACTGCTGCGGGCGGCCAGGGCAACATTGGCGCCAAGGGCCGCAAACTCGCGCGCAGCCGCTTCCCCGATCCCGCGCGAGGCGCCGGTGATGAAAACGGTTTTGCCTGTCATATCAGTCATGTAATGCCTTTCGGAAAATAATCCTCACACTCGCCGTCGCGATAAACGTCGGCGGTGCAGCAATGCAGGCCGCCGCCAAAGGCATAGGCGTCACACAACTCAACCTCGACCACTTCCAGGCCCAGCTTGTCCATCTGTTCGGCTTGATAAACCTCGGACTTTTCAACGCAGACGGTTTTTGGGTCCAGCACCAGCACGTTCATCGACAGCCAGGTCGACGAATAGCACAAAGGCGGCGGAGCGTTATGGGCCGGCTGGGCGCTGTCAACGATTTGCCAGTCGTTCGCCTCGAACATCGCGCGCTGGGCGTCGGGCAGACGGCGTTGCGGGTTGTTCAGGATCAACCCCGGACGCAGCGGCGTGAAGGTGGCGTCGATATGGATCGGGTACGGATCGCCCGGAAAGTTGACCGCATGCACCCGGTGATCGGGGAAATGCCGCCGCAACCACTCGATTCCCTTGAGGTTGGTGGTAAACCCGTGCTGCACCACCAGATCGCGGCCAAAGCGCAGCACGTCGGCGGCGTCAAACAGCGGTTCTTCCTCGGTTGTGACGAAGAATTTTTCTTCGGCCCATTTCAGGCGCTTTTCAACGCCGATCTTTTCGGACAGGTAATCAGGATGATAATCGGCATCACTGAGGCGGGGCTTGGGCGCGGCTTCGTGGCGGAAGTTTTGGTCTTCCTCCCAATATTGCTGCATCAGGGGCCTGTAACACAGATATTCAAACCAGCGGCAGCGATAGGACATCGTTGCCTCAAGAATTTCATGCCCGACTGTCAGCAAAACATCGCGCGGCGGCATGCAGCCGAATTGGCTATTGGTGTGGAAATCCGGCGTGGTGACGGGCAGGGAGAAATCCGTCGGCGTCGGGCGATCAACCCGGATGCCACGTTTGGCCAGTTGCGACGCGAAATTGTCCAACAGCTCGTTCGCGCGGTCGATGGTTTCCTGTGGGCGGCGGCCCCACTGGCCGCGCATATCGCTGTCTTCGGGCACTTTGGCGTCCAGGGCCGGTTCTTCCGGTGGAATATGGCAATCATCAGCCCGGCCGACGATAACATGCCGCAGCGTGTCCCATTCATTCCAGCTTTTGACTTCGGTTTTGCTCGCAGACCAGGCCATGTTTCCCCCAAGTGTCGACAATTTGCGGGACAAAATCCGAGGCGAAATCGGATTGCAAGCGAAATGCCGCGCATCGCCGTAATAAACTTGACGCGCTTGCGGGCAGCTAGGATGCTGAGGGTGAAAAATTCTAGCCAAGAGAGTGTTATGAAAAACATGTTCAAATCCGGTATTGCTGCCGGGCTGCTGTGCCTGACGACGGCTTTTCCGTCCCTGGCTGACGTAACCACCCAGGAGCTGCGCAATGAAATCGTCAGTTTTTACAAGAATTCCGGCTATGAGATCACCATCGGCTCCGAGGATCAGTCCGGCGACACGCTGACGCTGCGCGATGTCACGGCAGTTCTGGATATTCCGGAAGATAACGGTGAAATTGTCGTCGGCCTTGGCGATATTGTGCTGCGTGAAACCGGTGACGGCAGCGTCGAGGTTGAGCCGTCTAACAACATCGTTTTCAACATGCACGTCACACCCGAAGGCGAAGATGAAGTCGTCATCAAAGGCAGCCTTGACCTGCGCAACATGATGTTGCGGGCCTCGGGGTCG
>CAYXXQ010000235.1:0-5855 GCA_964469075.1 uncultured Rhodobacter sp. | reverse complement strand
ATCACAGATCAGTCAATTTGGGAATCCTGAATCTGATAAAGATGGATGCGCTCTAAAACGAAAAAGACCCCGAATTTCGGGGTCTTTGAAACGCGTGTGTCGCGGGGTGGCTGCGCTTACTTGCCAGCCGATTCGGCTGGTTTGGCAGCCGCCGGTTTCGCCGCAGGCTGGGCCGGGCGAGGAACGGGCTTGGACGAGGCAGAGTTCAGCGGATCGTCCTGACGTTGGACCGAGCCTTCAAAATGCGCACCGCTTTCGATCGCGATCGTTTTGTGGATGATGTCGCCTTCAACACGGGCCGAAGATGTCAGCCGCACTTTCAGGCCACGCACCCGGCCAATGATCCGGCCATTGACGACCACATCATCCGCGATGATTTCGCCTTTGACGGTAGCGCCTTCGCCAACCGTCAGCAGGTGGGCGCGGATATCACCGTCAACCACGCCTTCGATTTGCAAATCGCCGGTGGTTTTCAGGTTGCCCTTGATCACCAGGTCTGACGACAGCGTCGATGGGGCTGGCTTTGGTTTTGCCGATGCAGGCGGTGCGCCGTGGGTGTCGCCCGAACGGGGCGGCATCATCGACGGAGCACTGGGTGCCATTGAGGGTTTGTCGTCGCCCAATGCGGGTTTCGAGGCGGGGTCGTTAATCTTGCTCTTAGAAAACATTTCTTGCTGCCTTCACATATTTCATTGGGTTTACCGACTTGCCGCCGATCCTGACTTCGTAGTGGACATGGGACCCGGTACTGCGACCAGAACTTCCCATATCAGCAATTCGATCCCCGCGCGAGACCCTTTGTCCCTTCTTTACGCGGAATTTCGCCAAATGCGCAAAGCGGGTTTCAAAACCAAGCGCATGCCTGATCTTGATGACCCGGCCATAGCCACCAGCCCAGCCGGCAAATGTCACGACCCCGTCAGCGGTGGCGTAGATCGGGGTGCCAAGGCTTGCGGCCATATCTATGCCGTCATGCATGCGGGTTTGCCCGGTTGTCGGGTGTCGCCGATAGCCGTAGCCGCTGGTCATCCGGTAAGAACTGCGCACCGGCAGCACGAAGGGCGTACGCTCAGCGGCGATGCGCAGCAGGTTAACTTTATCAAGCTCGGTCAGAAGGATATTGGCCTTCAACGAGGCCGGGTCTTCCGGGCCGTTTTTGGTGGACACGGCCAGAGGTGTCAGCGGGCCGCCCATGCCGGAATATCCGGCCTTCACGTCTTCCAGCAGCTTGTCGGTTGACAGGCCGACATTTTCAAACATCTTCTCAAGCGGGCTGATGGAAACCGTCACGGCTTCTTCCAGGCGGGCAAAAATCCGTTGGTTGCGTTCGCGTGTCAGCTTGGCCTTCAGTTTAAGGTCATCAACCTTATCCGCCAGTTTCGCGTGATCAACGCGGGCGCTGTCACGTTCGTTCACGGTCGCGGCGAGGGCATCGTTCAGGTAATCAAGCGTGCCTTCCATTTCTTCGGTTTCGCCAGCCTTGGTGCTGACATGGCCCGTGATCGACTGAAGCTCGGACAACAGGTTGTCTGACTGGATTTCGGCGCGGTCGCGCTCCTTCATGGTTTTGCGCAGAGTGCGCTGGATCACTTCGATGCCGGTTTCAAGCTCGCGGCGGCGATCCTCGGATTCAAGCAACGAGCTTTGCTGGGCTGAGATCTGGTCAAGGGCGACGTAAAACCGTTCCTGGGCTTTCTGGGCTTCAAGTGCGCGTTTGTCGCGCTCGGCAGCCAGGCTGTCGAGGCGGGTTTCGTAATCAACCTGCTGCAAGCGCGCTTGGCTTTCGGAGGAATTGGCGCCGACGGAGTTGATCATCAAAGCGGCGGAGACAAAAATCGTCCAGCCAAACAGGGCGGCGGATGCTGTAACCAGGAACAGTTGCGTGACCGGCGTCAGGCGCAAATAGCGCGTGGCCTGATCGGTCCGCAGATAAAGGCGTTGTTCGGGCAGGTATTTTTCGGCAAACACATGCACTTTGCGGGCTAAACGTGTTTTCAATACAATCCCCTGTCCGATTTACCTGCCACGCAGCATGAAGTAAGGGCTACGGGCGGGTTGTTCGATTTTTTTAGAGAAATGAAACCTTCAGATCAACTGTTTTTACCCTTCCTGCGACCATAGTTTCACCTTCTGCGACAATCTGCGATCCATGCACAGACTTATCCACAGATCGCAACAATGAACCAAAAGTTAACGCGATCTGACTGGCCCGCCTGCAATCAGGCGGATGCCAAGCGCTTGTTAACGGTCAAACAAAGGCAGAGAATCCCATCAGCCTGTTACCCCCGGCGGATTTCAGCCAGAAATTTCAGCGATTTGGCCGTGGCCCCTGTTCAGACCGGTCTGGGTGTTGCTATTGTTATCAAAATGGGAAAAGAGGGCACCGAAATGTTTCCCGGAACTGTTTCTTGGCGAAACCTGAAGATGTCGATGCGCCTGATATGGATGTAGACACCCCAAAGCCTGCCAAACGCAAGCGCCGCCATGTTCGGCGGGTTTCCGCTGGGTTGCTGATGGGGTTGGTGTTGCTGGCCGGGGTGGCGGTGTTTTTGCTGATGCTGGGGACCAGTGCGCCGGATTTCATGCGCGCGCGGTTTGAAACCCGGCTGAATGCTTCCCTGAAAGACAGCGCGGTTGGGATTGGCGACATACGGGTCGCGTTTTCTGGCGATGGGCTGAACCCGTCAGTTAT
Organism: uncultured Rhodobacter sp.; assembly: GCA_964469075.1. Lineage (GTDB taxonomy): Bacteria > Pseudomonadota > Alphaproteobacteria > Rhodobacterales > Rhodobacteraceae > UBA5972. The sequence continues at coordinate 3,163 of CAYXXQ010000235.1, read as the reverse complement.
CATCCATGATCTGGAATTGCGCGACGGCGACGGAAAACTGCAAGCGATCCTGCCCGAGATCGAAAGCACTCTGTCTGCCGACCGGATTTTGCGTGGTGAAGTGCGGCCGCTGACGATCCGCATTCCCCAGGCTGCCGTCAATCTGACCCGCGATAAACAAGGCCGGTTTGACATCCAGCTTGGGGCCGGGGACACAGCCGGTTTCTTGCAGGAAAACAGCAACATCGCTGAAATCATTGAGGCGATTGAAACCGCCTTTGCTGGCGACGTGCTTGGCCGGTTGACCCAGATCGAGGTTGCAGATGTGCGCGTCGCGCTGAAGGACGATCTGTCGGGCCGGGCCTGGCAGTTTCTGGACGGGAAGTTTCTGCTGGAAAACAGCGACGAGGCTTTGTCAGCCTCGGTCAATTTCAAATTACAGGTCGCAGGTGACACCCCCGCCGAAGCCAGCTTTTCCTGGAGCAAGAAACGCACCGAGCAGCAGTCGGAATTCGTGTCAAAATTCAGCGGCGTCATGGCCGAAGATATCGCAGATCAGGTCGCGGTTTTTGACTGGCTGCGGGTGCTGAAAGCGCCGGTTGCAGGCTCGGTCAGTTTGGAAATAGGCGGCGATGGCAGCTTTGGCCAGATGCACGGGGTGCTGGACATTGCGGCAGGGTCAATCCGGCAGGCCGATGCGGTCAAGCCGATCAGATTTACCGGCGCCAAGGCCTATCTTACCTATGATCCTACAAAGGAAAAATTCACTTTCAACCAAATTTCGGTCAACACCGACCTGGTTGAAGTTGTGGCCGAGGGGCATGCTTATCTGAACGATCTGATGGATCGCAATATCGGCTCAATGATCGGGCAGATCAAACTGACCAGGATCCGCATCCATGCGGGTGAGATTTTTGACGATCCGGTCGCGTTTGACCTAGCGGTTCTGGATGTCAGGGTGCGGCTGAGCCCACTTGAAATCGACATCGGCCAGCTTGTGCTGGTGGATGATCCCGGGCGCTATGTTCTTAAGGGCGGGCTGAAACTAACCGACGAGGGCTGGCAGACGTCGCTGGATGTCACTGCCGACAGGATGTCGCGCAAACGTCTTGTGGATCTGTGGCCGCTGTTTGCTATCCCGAAAACCCAAAAATGGGTCGCCACCAATGTTTTGTCGGGCGAAATCAGCAATATCACCGCAGCCATTCGCGGTGATCCCGGCGAGAAGCTGGCGGTCAATCTGGGCTTTGATCTGACGGATGCGAATTTCCGGTTCATGAAAACGATGCCGCCCGTTGAAGGCGCGCGGGGCTATGGGTTGCTGGCGGAAGATAAGTTTCGCATCATTTTGGAACAAGGCACCCTGACCGCCCCTGATGGAAATGAGGTCAACCTTTCCGGCAGCAGTTTCACAATCCCTGACACGCGGATCAAGCAAGGCCCGGCCGAGGTTGCGTTGTTCACACAATCCTCGATCACGTCGCTGTTGTCAGTGCTTGATCTGAAACCGTTCAGCTTTCTGTCCAAAGGCGGTGTCGCAACTGATATTGCTGAGGGCACCATAGCCACCTCCGGCACAATCGGCTTTCCGCTTGTGCCGAAGGTGCAGTTTGATCAGGTGACATTGGCGATTGAGGGCCAGATCAAGAATGTCAGCAGCAACCAGTTGATCAAGGGCAAGCACGTGCAGGCCGAAACCCTGAAGGCCTTCGCCAACAACCGCGGCATCACAATTTCCGGCGATGCGATGATCGGGGCTGTGCATGCCTCAGGCCTGTGGCGGCAGCAGTTTGGCCCGGATCATCGCGGCCAAAGCCATGTGGAAGGCCAGATCGACTTGTCACAGGCGTTTTTGGAAGAGTTCAATATCGGTTTGCCCAAAGGCACGGTCGATGGTGAAGGCACGGCCCATATTGAAATAGACCTTGCGAAAGGGAAGCAGCCGAAGTTTCGCCTGCGCTCTGATCTTAATCGCATCGGGTTGGCAATAGACGCGCTGGGATGGCGCAAGCCTGCCAACAAGACCGGCAGCCTTCGGGTCGAAGGGCAGTTTGGCGACCCACCGGCGATTGATCTGATCACGCTTGAGGCAGACGACCTTGCCCTGGCTGGCAGCGTCAGCCTGAAACCGGGCGGCGGCCTGTCGGTCGCAAGGTTCCCGTTGTTTGAGCTGGGCGGCTGGATGAAAACCCCGCTTGAGATCCGCCCAGGCCCGGATGGCAAAGCCGCCTTCATCCTGAAGGGCGGGACCATAGATTTCCGCAAAAGCAGCTTTGGCAATCTGACAAGATCAACAGGCGGCCAGGGGGCAGGCGGTGGCGGCACCCGGATAACTGCCCAGCTTGACCGCCTGATTGTCAGCAGCGGCATTGCCTTAACCAAAGTGACCGGTGATCTGACCACGGGTCAGGGCGGGGTCAGCGGCTCGTTCGAGGGGTGGGTCAATGGAGGTGCCAGGATTGTTGGCACGCTGGCACCTTATAATAACGGCACGGCGGTGCGCCTGACCTCGGCCAATGCCGGGCGCGTGATGCAATCGGCCAAGTTGTTTGAATCCGCCGTTGATGGGCGCATGGATATGATCCTGGTGCCGACCGATAAGCGCGGGCAATATGACGGCTCACTCACGGTCACAAATGTCAGCGTGCGCAATGCGACGGCCCTGGCCAATTTGCTGTCAACCATCAGCGTGGTTGGCCTGCTGGAACAACTTGCCGGCACCGGTATTGCCTTCAGCGATGTGTATGCGCGCTTCAAGCTGAACCCCAACAGCATTGATCTGATGGAATCAAGCGCTGTCGGTGCCTCCCTCGGGATCACGATGGAGGGGGTTTATGATTTTTCAAAGCGCAGCATGGATATGCAGGGCGTGATCACGCCGATTTATGTGCTGAACGGGATATTGGAACAATCCAAGATATTTGGCGGGCTGTTTGGCAAGCAAAAGGGTGAAGGCTTGTTTGGCTTTAACTATACATTAAAAGGCGCGGTCGATAATCCGGCCGTTGGGGTCAATCCTTTGTCGCTGCTCACCCCCGGCCTGTTTCGGGAGATATTTCGCCAGCCCGTTCCGCAAAGTGGACAGTAATGAAGCTTAGCGATTTTGATTTTGATCTGCCCGAACGGCTGATCGCAACCCGGCCTGCGGTGCCGCGCAGCGCCTCAAAACTGTTGGTGGCGGATG
>CAYXXQ010000234.1:0-5862 GCA_964469075.1 uncultured Rhodobacter sp. | reverse complement strand
TGTGTCTCTGGTATTCAATAATCGTTTCGACCTCGGAATGTCTTTTAGCCTTGGGGAGGTTTTTAAGTTTTATCCAATTCTTTCTTTTTCCTCCCCAAGCATTTTCTTATATACCACTCGTTATAAAAAATATATATATAAATGAGTAGCCGCCCAATAGTAGCTATGTTTAATGAGGTATTCAAAATGATGCAAAATCAAGGTAAACGAGGAAAGAGTAGTTCGGCTTCAAAATCGTCTTCTAGGCTTCCAAGTTATAAAACTAACACTCCAACAAAATCTGGTTCTTTCAGTTCAAAAATGGCTAGAATGCAACATAGTGCAAACACGTTATCCAAAGCAACTCCGTTTGACAATTTAAATTATTCACTATATTCAGGAAAAAATATTAGTCTGAAGTCTTTCATGCCAGATACTTTAACAGGTATAGCAGGGAAAAAACAAATAGCAGTAGCACAAAATACTTTCTTAACAAAACTTAAAGGTTCAGAACTTATTTCTGGGTTTTCAAAGAAAGGCGATAATTTGACAGTACGTAGTGATTATCAAAAAGGAACTTTTTCTTTAGCCCCCACATCTACTAAATTAATTAATAAGGGATGGAAGTTAGATATTCCTGATAATTTTATTAAAACAGGTAATGTGTATAAAGCTCCAACGCAGGAGTATTTAGCTAAAAAGCATTATTATAAAAGAGATGGCGGAGAGACTAAAAAAGAAATAACTAATAAAACTTATGTTCCTGCAGAAGTTTATATAAACCCAGAAACTAATAAAATTTCTAGAATAGTTAAAAGAGGAATAAACAATAACTTGTATGAATATACTGATAAAGATGATAGATATAAAAGATATGATAAAGAATATACTCCTTATGTATCTTCTGAAAAAGATTATTACAAGACTGGAATAACAAAAAAAATTCTTGGAAGAACAACTTTTGAAAGTTATTATCGTGAAGATTCAGATGATGATGATACTAAAAGAGATAAAAAAAGAGCTGTGCGTTTAGATAAGGTTAGTGAATATGCTGCTACTGGCGGGTTACTTAAAAAAAGTTTGTATGGTGATTATGCAAAATCTAATTATGAAAAAAATCGTTATGCTAGAGGAAACAGTAGTGATTTTGAGAATACTCGTAGAGAAGCTTATTTGAAAAAAGAAAGTGTTTACTCTCCAAACAACGCAACATCTGTGGTTAAGACTTATTCACCTTTCATAACTAATTATAAAAGAACCCAACAAGGTAATTATAGTGATGGCGGAAGAACTGTTGTTAGAGATATAAACCAAAAGGCTCAGTTAAAATCAGAACAATATTTTGTCGGTGATAAAAACATTGGCCAAATAGATTATGGCGCAGCTAAAGGAAATACTTTTAGAAAAGTTAATTTTGATAGAGATTCTTACATTAAAAATACATTGAGTGAAGACCATCCAACTAATGCTTATGGTAGTTCACCATCTTATGAAATGGTGTTAGACCCAAATGCTAAACCTATATACAAAGATGATTATCGTTACAACTATGGAGTTAGAGGTTATTCATTTTTAAACCCAGATACTGGTAAAACTACTTCCGAGAGGTTCTGGTAAATATGACAGCTATGAATAATGCTGATTATCTTAGAAGTTTAATGACTAGTAATCAGCAACAGAGTACGGCTAAAGCATCTTCAAGTTCTTCATCTAGTAGTTCAGGTTCTTCAAGTAATCGTGGTAGCAGTACTACAATTAACCCTGGAGACAACAATGCCACTAGGGCGAGAAAGATTGCAGCTGCACAGGCTAAAGCCAAAAAAATTTCTGGAAAAACTTCTTCTAATAATGCAGTTCCACAATCATTTGACCCTGCAATGAATTTTTTTAATAATCTTCAATCGAGTAATAGTATAAATATGGGCGTGGCAGGAACTTCAAGTAGAGAGTTTGGTTATGTTGATTCTTCTGGAAGAACTATTGCAACACCTAATGAAATTCATAATGCAGTAACAAACAATCAGTTGGTGGCTTTACAAAATAAAGCACGGGCTAAAGAAGCACAAATAAAAGCTAAACAACAAGCAGCTATAATATCAAATAAACAACTACAACAAGCTATGGCAGTGCAAAATAAAATGGCCTCACAAGTTGGTCCTAGAATACAACAAAATTCACAAAGCTTTATAAACAGCATGTCCATCATAGACACTAAAGGCGCTAAGGATAGAATGAACATTGTTGCTAATAGAAATAATGCAATTAATGAAAAACAAAGACAGGCTATAGCATCTTCAGTTGTTAGTTCATATATTCAAAAAGAACCAGTAAGTTTTTTAAGTAACCGTTATCCAACAAATAAAAATTCAGGAATTAAAACTAAAGTGGCAACTAAAGATTTTTTAAACACAACATTATATCCAACAACCCCTAAAGATACAACTTCTATGCCAGGGTCTTTTATAGTGGAAACGCCTACAGGAACAATCCCTGACACAATTATTGAACGTTTAGCAACAGCTGACGCGCCAACAGGGGCTATAATGCCTGGGCCAAGAATACCAAATGATAGAACCTTTATAGATATAAAAGCTTCTGAACAAAGAGCCGCAGAGTTGAGACAAGATAAAGCAACAAATACTATTAATTCACTTATATCACCATATAAAAAAGCCGAGTCCTGGAGAGATAAAATATTTGGAAAACCAACAGATGCTAAAGATACTAAAGAATATGCACACCAACAAGATTGGCAAACTAGAATTAATGCAGGAACAAGTTCACTTGATTTACAATCATTAGCAATAGAACATGATGCAGCAATAGACAATAAATTTTTTGGGGATGATAAAGAAAATGCATGGTTCGCAAAAGCATTAGATAAAAGAAGTATAGAATTAGCACAAGCCCCTCTAAATATACAACTTGATTTAAAAAAAAATCAGGATAAAGATACAAAAATTAATTCAGAAAAAATATTAAATACAATGATTGGTGATGAACGTGTTGGAGATATGATTGATAACCCAGTAACATATGATAAAGGGGCTAGATTATATCAAGAAGCTGTAGCGGAAGAATCAAACGCAGATACAACAACTCCAATTATAAAACCTTCGGATGTAGATATTTCAAAGCTTACACCTGCAAAAGTAGGAGCAATGCTTATCGGAAATATGGGTTCTGAGTCTAGGTATGAAACAGGAAAAGAAATTGTTGAAAACAAAATAACAGAATATCAACAAACCGCAGATGGTTATATGCAAACATATGTAGGTGACGATGGAACTAAAACTAATAAATTTGTCTATAGAACTCAAGAAGGAGTAGATGCGGCCGAAAAATATTATAAAAAAATAGGTGAAGAAGTAGACGCAGCAGATAATAAGTTTTGGAGTGATTTTAGTACAAGTGTAGAAAATTTAGATTTTACTAAAGAAGAAAGTGATAAATATAATAAAGCAGAAAAAGAAAAAACTAAAATTAGAGATGATTTTATTGATTATACATTACCAATTATTAGAGAAGCAGATATAACAAATAAAGGAGATATTGTAGCAGCCTCAAAGGTTGTGGAAAGTGAAAAAAAAGTATTTTCAGCATGGGACCAGTTAATGTCAGATAAAATTGTTGTTGCAGATAAAGAAGTTCCAAAAAATGTTTTAAGTGAGAAAGGAGATGCTGCAAGGGTTTTATTAAATGTTGGAAATTTAATAAAAGATAGAGGTGTTAAATTATTTGGTAGCATGGCAACTAAAGGAGTTCAAGGAATAGGACAACTTGGGACAGAAACTGTAAAGCAAGCAGTGGTTGAAGAAACCCCGTATACATTAGATTATGGTGAACGCGCAGATACTGCAGAATTTTATGGTTTAGGAAAAACACCTTTACGTAAAGCCACAGAATTTACAACTGTAGCAGGAGGAGCATTACTAGTAGCAGCAACAGCCCCACCAGCATTATTAACTTTCGCAGCCAAATATGCGACCGGGGCACCATTATGGATGGAAGGCGGAAGAGTTACAAGTTATGGTATAAGTACTGATAAAGAAAAAGACTTTAGAATGAACCCGGAACAATTTGATAAGGGTTTTCAAGCAGGAGATATTTTAGAAGATTTAGAACAAAGTAAAGGTTGGTTTGATTATAATGATAAATATGATGATAAAGGAAAATTAACTGGTGGCGGATGGGATGGAGTTGCTAGAAGTTTCCTAGGAGACCTTCCAGTAGCTGGATGGATTCCAGGAGTTTCAGCATCAGGTAAAGATTTTACAAAAGGTACAAAAGATTATTATTTAAGTTTAGGATATTCAGATGCAGAAGCAGACAGTGCAGTAAGTGCTACTGTAAAAGATAGATGGACAGGAAGATTGGCTGAAGTAGGAGCATTATTTTCTGCGAATGCAGCGTCAGAAATTATAGGTAGAGGAACTTATTCCAGAGCAGTATTAGCAGGGGCCCCAGAAAAATCTTTTTGGACTGGTGCCACCACAATAGCAAAAGCAGGAGTTCCAGAAGGTATAGCTGTTTATGCAACTAATAGATATAGAGCTCATAAAGAAGTTACACCTAGTGGTTTAGTAAGTGCCGCAACATGGGGTGCAGTGACATCAGGATTAATAGGTGGGGCTATGACGAAATCTGGGGCAGGCGGTAAGATAAATAAAATTTTGGAAAAAACAGGGTATTGGACTGATTGGTTTGAAAAAGGTGGAGATAAGATTGGTGATGCCATGGAAAAATATATTCCCGGGATAGCTTCTAAAGTTACAATGAGAATGAAACCTAAAGTATTTACTTTTGTGAACACTGTCGGTGGGTCTACGGATTCAAATACTATAGAAGTTTCAGATGTTAAAGATGTTTCAATTGAAGGAAACAAAATTAAAGTAAATACTTTTACTGGAATACAAACGTTTGATGCAAGCCCAACGAATGTAAAATCTTTAACACAAATGAAAACTTATATGAAAGCCGAAACAGCAAAGGTTCGTACAGCTAGTATTGCAGAACAAATTCAAACCAGCACACAAGCTAAATCTAAAACAAATTCTTATATATCTTCAAAAGAAACTTTTGCGGCAAATAAAAATTTAATTAATATGTTTAATACAGGGGCATCTCAACAATCACAAGAGACTGCTATGGACACAAAAATTCAAGAAATACTCAATACACAATCTCAGGAACAAACAAAAGCCCAAGCTCAAGCACAAGCTCAGGCACAAGCAAACCCAAATACACAAGCTCAGGCACAAACACAAGCACAAGCTCAAGCACAAGCTCAGGCACAAGCACAAGCACAAGCACAAACACAAGCACAGGCAAACACATATACCAATGTTCTTGCAAATACAAACACAATGACTGGAGTATTTTCTAGTGCGATGATTTTGCCTTATGGGAAAGTATCTTTACCTAAAAAGTATGGTCGAGGTAATGGTGGAAATTATATGGATAGTTGGTTAGTAGATAACAAAATACAAAATTATGCAAAAACTTTTTTTGAAAAAAAACCACAACAATCAAGTTATGATAAAGCAAACAATGCAGTCGATAGATTGTTCGGAAAAAATATTGCTTCAGGAAATAGTTTTAGAGATACTTATAAAAACCCAATAACTACAGCTAAACCAAACATTATGGGAACAATGAAAAATGCTATGGCAATGCAAACACCTAAAGCAGTTAATCAAGGGTTTAAAATGCCAATGACTAACAAAGTCCCTAGTGTAGTTAATACAGGATTAAAAAAGTCCACAGCAAATAAAGTATCTAAAACTAAATCGTTATCATTAAAAAATAAATTAAAAAACATCATGAGCATGAAAATTAATGTCTAAAGCAATCCCACTATCTTTAGTGGTGGGAAGAATTTAG
>CAYXXQ010000233.1:0-5887 GCA_964469075.1 uncultured Rhodobacter sp. | reverse complement strand
TCTCTTTCGGTTTCTCGCGCGCGGTCATCGGTAAAACGATCCGCGCCAAGGCCCCATAATGGTCATTTCCGTCAAACATTTTGGCATCCAGCAACTCCATCGTGCCGCCATGCTCTTCGATGATTTTCTTGACAATCGACAGGCCCAGGCCGGTGCCCTTTTCGCGATGGGTTACATAGGGTTCAAACAGCCGTGCCCGGTTGTCCGGCAAGCCGATACCGTTGTCCGCTATGCGGATTTCGGTGCTGTCGTCGATCTGCCGCAAAGAGACACGGATCTCTGGCAGGTAACCTTTGGCAGCGCCTCTATCTACATAAGTTTCAATGGCTTCCCCGGCGTTCTTGATCAGATTGATCAAGGCTTGCGAAATCATCGTCGCATCGATATGAGCCCAAACCGTGTCTTCGGCACAGTCAAATTTCACCACCGCCCCCGGCAACGCGTGTTCCTGCAAGACCACCGCATCGCGGGTCAGTTTGACCAGATCATTTTGGCGGCGCTCAGGCTCGGGCATGCGGGCGAACTTGGAAAATTCGTCAACGATCCGGCGCAGGTCCGAGGTTTGGCGCACGATCACATCAGTATATTGCGTGACGGCGTCCATATCGACGCCTTCTACACCCGCGAACTTGCGTTTGATCCGTTCGGCGGACAGTTGGATCGGCGTCAGCGGGTTCTTGATTTCATGGGCAATGCGCCTTGCAACATCGCCCCAAGCGGCCAAGCGCTGGGCTGAAATCAGGTCGGTCACATCGTCAAAGGTGACAACAAAACCTTCCAGCTTGCCCTTGTCATTGCGTCGCGTCGCGATCCTGACAAGCAGGTTTTCGCCCGTACCGGCGCGGGTCAACTGCACTTCTTCCTGTGCGACCTGGTCCTTACCTTCTGTCAATTCGTTGAAAAGATAGGCAAATTCCGGAACCGCATCTTTCAGGGGCCGCCCGTGGTCGCGATCATCGTCAAGCCCTAGCAACCGCAGGGATGCGGCGTTGAAAATGTCGATTTCGCCTTTGGAATTAAGGCCGATCACCCCGGTTGAAATCCCCGAAAGCACGCTGTCAAACAGGCGGCGGCGGCGTTCCGTTTGGCGGTTGGTTTCGACAAGGGCGTCGCGCTGGGCCTTCAGTTGCTTGGTCATCTGGTTGAACATCCGCGACAGCATGGCGATTTCATCGTCGCCCTTTTCTTCCTGAACGCGGGTGTCGAAATCCCCGGCGCCGACGCGCTGCGCGGCCCCGGCCAGGCGGCCAACCGGCTTGGCCAGACGTTCGGCAAACCACAGGCCCAGCCAGATCGCGGCCAGAATGACGATGACGGCAAAGCCCAGATAAATCAGGCCAAATTCAAACAGCAACCGCCCGCGTTCGCTTTCCAGTTGCTGATAAAGCGCGATGGTTTCTTTGGTTTCATCCAGCAAGTTCAATATCGCCCCATCGACCGAGCGCGAGATATAAAGATAGCGATCCGCATAGGCCGTCAGCTTGGTAATGGCGCGAAACTCGTTGTTATTCCAATCCTGTATGACGACTGTTTGACCCAAAGCCGCACTGTCGATCTGGGTAGTTTCGGGCTGTTCAAAATCAAACAGATAGCTGCGCTCGCCCCGCAGAACCAGCTTGCCAGTGCCGTCAACGATATAGGCTTCGCGCAAACCGCGCTGGATTTGCGCCTGCCCGCGCGCCAGCAGATCGCGCAAGTCGCCTTCGGACAACAGCGGCGCGCGGCGTTTGTTTTCATCCAGAAACGCGCCGAGGATTTCAATGTCGCGCACAAGGCCGGTGCGGTGCTCCTGCTCATAAGCCTGCGCCGCCTCAAGGGAGGAGCCGACGACCTGCCGCACCCTGTCCGAAAACCAGCCTTCCAGCCCGAAATTCAGCGTCGCAGTGGCAAAAACCGCGACCAGCACGGTGGGGATCAGGGCGATGATCGCAAAAACCCCGGTCAGGCGCATATGCAACCGCGAACCGGCCGATTGCGCCCGCCGCGCGGCGATCATCTGCGCGACCCGGCGTAACACCAGGGCCGCAACCGCCAGCACATAAACCAGATCGGTCAGCAGGATCAGCCGCAAACTGCGCGACGCAGCACCTTGTTCAAAAACCCCAATCGCGCCAAATGTCACCAGCGCCAGAACCGGGCCGAGCACCACCAATCCGATGGTCGCCAGGTTTTGCACCCGGCGTTCCTTGCGCACGCTATTAAGCGATTCCCAAATGCTGGAGAGGGTGAGGTTTAACATGGCAGGACGGCGCAATGCCCTGTGGGCCGAGTGATGCAGCAAGGCTGCGCAAAGACGGCAAAGGCGGAAAAAATGTCACACGCAGTCTTTGAAATCACGAAAAACTCACAACCGATACCACAATACTGTGGTAATCTTACATCAATTTTCGGCGTCGTGTCACGTTAATATCAAGCTCGGTGATCTTTTTTCTGAGGGTATTGCGGTTAATGCCAAGTAAATCGGCGCATTTCGCCTGATTGCCACCGGTTGCGTCCAGTGCGATTTCCAGCAGCGGATACTCCATCTCGCGCAGGATTCGCGTATAAAGCCCGGCGGGCGGCAGCGCGTCGCCATGCAGATCGAAATAGCGTTGCAGGTGCGACGCAATCGATTCTGACAGTTTTTCATGCCCATTGCCGTTGATCACCGCGGCCCCGGGACTGACCGGGCCAAGGGCGGCCTGAACATCGGCGACGGTGATAGTTGCTTCCGGGCAGGTGACGGCCAGACGGCGGACGATGTTTTCAAGCTGCCGGACATTGCCCGGCCAGGGATGGATGCGCATCTGTTCAAACGCTTCGGGGCTGAAGGTCTTGTCACCGCCGCCATCGCGGTCAAGCCGCGCCAGAAAATGTTCGGCCAAAAGCGGAATATCGTCAACGCGGGCGCGCAGCGAAGGCACGGATAACGACACCGCACTTAAACGATAATAAAGGTCGCGTCGGAACCGGTCTTTGCTGACCTCAGCCGCCAGATCCTGCTGCGTCGTCGCCATTAAACGCGGAGCTGATTGTCCCAGATTGTCCAAATTGCGCACCAGCCGCGACTGCGCCTCTTCCGTCAAGTCGCCGATTTCATCAAACAGGACGGAGCCCGCACGCGCCCGCGCCAGCACTGATTGAACGGCGTCCAAACCTTCCAATTCACCACAGCCAGCAACCACAAAGGGCAAGGTCCGCCGGTCGCTGAAATCATGGATAGCCTGGGCGATCAGCGACTTACCGGTGCCGCTTTCGCCGGTGATCAGAACCGGCAGATCTGTGTTCAGCACCCGGGCGACGACGCGGTAAAGCTCCTGCATCGCGGGGGTGCGCCCGACCAGCGGCAGATCATCGGTGGCAGCGGTTTGCTGACCGGCAGGCCTGCGCAAATTGCGCCGCTCAAGTGCCCGGGCAGAGCGTTTCATCAGATCAGGCAGATCAAACGGTTTGGGCAGGTAATCGTAGGCATCCGCCTCGGCCGCCTGAATGGCCGTCATGATGGTGTTCTGGGCTGAAATCACGATCACCGGCAGATCGGGCCTCAGCGTGCCAATTTTCGGCAAGGTTTCCAAGCCGTTGCCATCAGGCATGATAACGTCGGAAATCACCAGATCGCCGCGCCCTTCTTCGACCCAGCGCATCAATGTGTTCAGCGAGGAGGTCGCATGCACCTTGCAGCCCGCCCGGGTAAACGCCTGGGTCAGAACAGTGCGAATCGTGCGGTCGTCATCCGCAATCAGAACGGTGCCATCCATCAGATAGATCCTTTGGGATTGGGGGCCATTGGCAGGGACAAACGGAAACAGGTTTTGCCGGGGCGGGAGTTTACGACGATTGTGCCGTGATGCTCGGACAGGATTTTTGACACCAGCGCCAACCCCAGTCCGGTGCCGTTTTCGCGGCTACTGACGAAGGGTTCAAACACGCTGTCAAGCATGGTGTCCGGGATGCCGGGGCCGTTATCACAGATCTCGACCTGAAGCGGTACGGGGTGATCGCCGTCCTCAGACTTCAGGCGGAGGCCCAGCTCAAAATATGTGCGGATGGTGATCGTACCGCCGGGTTTTTCGGCAACCTCGGCGGCATTGGCAAACAGATTGGCGAAAACCTGCAACAACTGATCCGGATCCCCCAAAGTTGCGGGAAGCGAAGGGTCATAATCATCCTGAAACGTCATATGCGCCGCACTGCCAAGGCTGGCGGATTTGCGGGCGCGTTCCAGTATATCGTGGATATTCAGGGCCTTAAGCTTGGGCTTACGCAGATCTCCGAACTGTTCGACTTGGGCTAACAAATCAACGATCCGCCGGGTTTCCTGCAAGATCAGATCAGTCATTTCCTGATCCTGCTTGCTAAGCCCCATCGACAAAAGCTGTGCGGCACCGGTGATCCCGGCCAGCGGATTCTTGATTTCATGGGCCAGCATATCGGCCAGACCAATCGCGGTTTTCGCAACCGAGCTGGCCTGCAACGCCTTGCCCAATTGCCCGGCGATTTGGCGGGTCTGCACCAAAACCAGCATCTGTTCAGAGCCATCGCCAAGCGGGGCGATCTGCAAGTCACAGGTCAGCATCAAGCCGCTGCGGGGCCGCAGGGTCAGATCGCGGTGAAACAGCGGTGACTGGCCCTGTCGCGCACGGTTCAGGTTGCTGTCAATGTCGCCATCGGGCTTCAGGCAGTACGCCAGCGGCTTGCCTGACAGCGATTTCAGCCCGGCATTCAGAAAGCTTTCCGCCGCCGGGTTCAATTCAAGGATGCGGTTATCCCGGTCGATCAGCAAACCGGGCAGCGGTAGGGCCTGCCAGATACTGTCGTAAAGCCCGCTCATGCTGCGCGTCGCTGCGGGGTGTTGGTGAAAATCATGCGGAGTTTTGCAATGGTTTGATCAGGGTTGGTTTCGGTCAGAACGGCATGGCGTTGCGGTTTCGTGACCTCGACCAGATCCATATACCAGCCCAGATGTTTGCGCGCGGTTTTGACACCAAGCTCGGCCCCATAAAAGGACAGCATCGCCTGGTAATGGCCGATGATCAGGTCGGCAAGCGCGGTGCCCGTCGGGGCCTCGGGCGGTGCCTGCCCTTTCAGATGTGCAGCGATCCCGGCCAGCAGCCAGGGCTTGCCTTGCGCGCCGCGCCCCACCATCACCCCGGCGGCCCCGGATTGATCCAGCGCCACCGTTGCTGCCTCAGCGCCGATGATATCGCCATTGGCAATCACCGGAATATCCACCGCGTCGACGCAACTGCGGATCGCGACCCAATCGGCGTGGCCTTTGTAAAACTGGCAGCGGGTTCGGCCGTGGATCGTCAGCATTTGAATGCCTGCCGCCTCGGCCCGTTTCGCAAGGTCTGGGGCATTCAGCACATCGTCGTTCCAGCCAAGCCGGGTTTTCAGCGTCACCGGCACATCGACCGCCGCAACCACCGCGTCGATCAGGCTTAACGCGTGATCCAAGTCCTTCATCAGGGCCGAGCCGGAATAGCCGTTCGTCACCTTTTTGGACGGGCAACCCATGTTGATATCAATGATTTTGGCCCCGTTCGCGGTGCACATGCGGGCGCATTCGGCCATCCAATGCGCTTCGCGGCCCGCGATTTGCACGGCGGTGTTGCTGGCATCAAACCCCAGTTCTGCCCGGGCCCGGGCAGAAGGGCGCGCCTGAACCATTTCCTGACTTGCAACCATTTCAGACACGACCAGACCCGCCCCAAACTCAGAAACCACATTTCTGAAAGGCAGATCGGTGATCCCGGCCAGTGGCGCAAGGAAAACGGGCGGTGACAGGGGTATATCCGCCAAATTTATGGTCATATGCCTAATCCTTGTGCATTCCGCCTGATCCCTAAGCAAGTTCTGGCTTGAAATCAATGCGGCTTAGCGTTGCGTCCGGGCGGGGCTGGGCCTA
>CAYXXQ010000232.1:0-5895 GCA_964469075.1 uncultured Rhodobacter sp. | reverse complement strand
TGCCATGAAAAGCGCTGATCGACGAGGGGCTATGTGATCATCCGGGATGGAACAGTTAACGACCACTTTCTGGACCTGACGGACGGGGTGCGGATCGAAAGCCCTTTGATCTGGGAATGTACCCGGTTCTGTCTCGCCCGCGGCGGCGATCAGGCGGCTGAGGTTCCGGCCCTTTTGATGCTGGCAGCGGCGGCTTTGGGACGGCAGTTTCATCTGAACCACGCGGTTGGGGTGTTTGATGCGCGGATGATCCGGATCTATCGCGCGCTTGGCTGGCCGCCGGATATTCTGGGCAGCAAGGGCCAGGGACGGGCAGCGATCAGTGTCGGTTTGTGGGATTTCAAGGCCGCCCCTTTCGCGGGCCTTTGCGCCCGGGCCGGGGTGTCGGTGGATACCCCGGCGGACTGGATCCATGACGCATTTTCGGGGGGCGTAATGCCGCTGGCAACCCCGTGCTCGGGCGGCTAAGATCGGAGAAAAACAGGGCGCGTGATGCAGTTTTCCGAAGACCAGGCCGAAGCTTATGACCGCATCGCGGCGGTACTTTTGAAGGCCGGGGTCGATCTTGAGAACGGGATTTTGCAACCCCCTGGCGGCGGCAGTGATGAACTGATTGCGGTTCTGGGCAAGGCCGGGTCGGGCAAGACCATGCTGCTGGCGCAACTGGTTGAAGAGTTGACCGGGATCGGGATTGACCTGATCTCGGGCGATTACGAGGGGCGACGCGGCAAAGATCGGCGCAGTCTTGCGGTGCTGGCCCCAACCAATAAAGCGGCAAGTGTTTTGCGATCCCACGGGGTGCCGGCGACGACCATTCACCGCATTCTTTACACGCCGCTTTATGACCCGGAATATGAGAAAATCGCCGAATGGCTGGCCGGAAAAGGCGAGCGGCCCGAGGTGGAGGGGCTGACCGATCTGGCGCTTGATCGCGCGCAGGCGTTTTATGAGGGCAACAAATCTATCCCCGGCGCGCTGGCGGCGGCGGGGCTGCGGGGGTCGGATTTCATCATCGGCTGGACCCGGCGCGAAGACCCGCTGGATATCGGGTTTGTCGACGAAAGCTCGATGCTGGATGACCGACAGTTTGACGATTTGCAGCAGATTTTTTCAACCCTTGTGTTGTTTGGCGACCCGGCGCAACTGGCACCGGTTGGGCAATCCGGGGCGATGGCATTTGACGCGATCAAGGACAGCCGCCGGGTGCAACTGCACCGGATCCATCGCCAGGAAGGCGGCAATCCGATTCTGGATCTGGCGCATGCGCTGGGCGATAAAGAGCTGCAATTTGAAGAGTTTGAGCGGATGATCGAAGAGGCCGCGCGGGTTGATGACCGGGTGGTTGTGGCACCCAGGGTCGATGCGACGATGATGGCGCGTTCGCCGGTTTTGGTGTGGCGCAATGCGACGCGTATTCGGCTGATCCAGGCGTTTCGGGCGGCTTATGGCGCGCCCTCGACCGAGTTATTGCCGGGCGAGCCGTTGATTTGTGACGGTATTGAACTGCCGCAGAAACACCGCAAAAAACGCGTCGATCTTGAGGCGCGGGGCCTGATCAAAGGCGCGCAGGTGGTGTTTATGGGACCGGGGCGCAAGCCTGGTTTTTCGCGCTTACATGTGTTTGGCGCGGAGGAGCCGCAGGTGAATGCCGCGACGATCATCAAGATCGAAGCCCCGGATCAGGAGGAGCCGTTTATCCCGTCGGCGGCGCGGATGGGGGCGGCGTTTTTGCACGGGGCAGCTGTGACAATCCACAAGGCGCAAGGCTCGCAATGGCCTGAGGTGCAGGTGTTTGCGCCCGACCTTTATGCAGCCGCCCGGTCCGGTCGGGAAGAGGCCGGGATCGCCCTTTGGAAGCGCCTGGCCTATGTTGCGATCACCCGGGCTGAGACGCGGTTGCATTGGGTCACGCGGTACATGTTGGCCAAGCCGACCGCGCCGCTGGGGGTTGAGGATTTGCGCAAGCCCACGCCTGCGGCGCTGGTGCTTGAGGCGGTGCCTGAGGCAGACGACTAGGGCGGGGGGCCGGATTTGGGCTGGAACAGGCGGGGCTGTTCGGACTAATGTTTGACCGTCAAGCGCCGTTTCATGCGGCACGCGCGCCAATTGGAAAAGGGCCAGGCTGATGAAATGTGTTTTCGTGCAGATCCGCTGCAATCCCGGCAAGACCTACGAGGTTGCCGACGCGATTTACAACCGGGAAATCGTGTCCGAGCTTTACTCGACCAGCGGTGATTATGATCTGATTGCCAAGCTTTATATCCCGGCTGAGGATGATATCGGCAAGTTCATCAACGACAATATTCTGGACATTCCGGGGATCAGCCGGTCGCTGACGACGCTGACCTTTCAGGCCTTTTAAGGGGGTCGCGGGATGGCGCAGGCAGGCGATGGGCGCAGCATTCTGATCACCGGCGCAAGTTCGGGGATCGGGCGGGCGACGGCGGCATTTTTTTTGGAACATGGTTGGAATGTCGGGCTGATGGCGCGGCGGGTGGACCTGTTGCAAGATCTGGCGGCGGGGCAGGATAACGCGCTGGTTTTGGCAGGCGACGTCACCGATGAGGCGTCGGTTGCGGCGGCGTTTTCCGGTTTTGTCGACCGGTTCGGGCGGCTTGATGTGTTGTTTAACAATGCCGGTGTTTTTGTGCCCGGGGGCGCGATTGACGAGATCGCGCTTGCTGATTGGCAGACCAGTGTTGACGTCAATTTGACCGGTGCGTTTTTATGCGCGCGGGCGGGTTTTGGGGTGATGCGCGGGCAGGTACCGCAGGGCGGGCGGATTATCAATAACGGCTCGATCTCGGCGCATACGCCGCGGCCAAACTCGACGCCTTATACCGCGACCAAACATGCGATCACCGGGCTGACCAAGTCGATCTCGGTCGATGGGCGGGATTTTGATATCGCGTGCGGTCAAATTGATATTGGCAATGCCGGAACCGATATGGTGACCGATCTGGCGCGGCGTGCGGCGGCGGCCGATCCTGGGGCCGCACCGGAGGCGGTGATGGCGGTCGGGGATGTGGCCAAGGCGGTGTACGATATGGCCGATCTGCCCTTGTCGAGCAACATCCTGTTCATGACGATCATGGCCACGAAGATGAAACATATCGGGCGGGGATAGGGCCTTCGGGCAGGCGCTGTTTGGCCGGTTTGGGACGCGTATTTGTGGCAATAGAGAACAAGGGCGCCCCGTTTTGGAGCGCCCTTTTTTCGGTGTTCTGCGTGGCTTTAGTTCAAGCGCAACAGGCGGAATACGGCGGAGGCCAGCCAGCCGGCGAGGATGGCAATCGTTAGTGACAGGATGCCGTAGATCAGCGGTTTTTGGTGCGCGAGATTGTAGATCCAGCGTTCCAGCCCGACTTTGCGCACCGCGATTGTGGTTTCGTAGACGTCGACCACCTGCATGTCGCGCAAAAGGAAAATCCGGGTGCGGTAATCGCCTTCGACCAGGTTTGATGGCAGGTCGATATCGGTTTTGAACAGGGTCTCGTCGGTCAGTTCGACCTTACCGCTAGTTTCGGTGTATAGGCCGTTGTTTTGGCGAATGCGGATCACGGCGTCGGTGAAGGCGTCGGGATCGGTGACCGTGTCGGTGGTGCCAATTGAGCGGATCAACCGGTCAACGCTGATGCGGTGGCGGACGTCCTCGGTCTCGGACAGGATGTCTTTCAGGGGCGCGGTTGAGGCGATAGCGTAAAAGCTGGGCGCGTCGTTTATTTCAACGGCGTCGGTATTGACCCAGATGCCCATGACCTTGGCTTTGCGGCGCACCATGATGCTGTTTTGCGGGCCTGCGACCTCGACCACGACATGCAAGGGGGCATAGTCCGGGGCCGGGGCTTCGCGTTTGACGGCCCCGAAGATCAGGATGCCGGTGCCGTCAAACGTGGCGGTGATCGAGACGTTGTTCTGGCTGAGGCCGGCAACGACTTTTTCTTCGGCAAAGGCCGGGCCCGCGAGGAATGCGAGGATCAGAAACAGGCGCAACATCAGTGACCCCCCGCGCCAAGTGAGAACAGTTCGGTGGGTTGCAGCAGCAGATCAAGGGCCAGCTTGCCGCTGACCGCCAGCACCAGCATGGCCAGCAGGATGCGCAACTGTTCGGCTTTCATTTTGACGCCGATGCGGGTGCCGATCTGGGCACCGACGACGCCGCCGATCAGCAGCAAGACCGCCAGCGCCATGTCGACCGTGTAGTTGGTGGTGGCGTGCATCAAGGTGGTGAAACCGGTAACGAAAATGATCTGAAACAGCGAGGTGCCGACCACGACTTTAGTGGGCATGCCCAAAAGGTAGATCATCGCGGGCACCATGATGAAGCCACCGCCGACGCCCATGATCGCGGCCAGAATGCCCACGGCGGCACCGACCAGCAGCGGCGGGATAGCGCTGATATAAAGGCCCGAAGTGCGGAATTTCATCTTCAGCGGCAGGCCATGTACCCAGTTGTGTTGCCGACGCGGGGCCGGTTTGGCGTGGGGGCCTTTGGCGCGGCGGATGGCGCGCAGGCTTTCCAGGAACATCAGCCCGCCGATGACACCAAGAAAGACGACATAACAAAGCGTGACCAGCAATTCGACCTGGCCGATGGCCTTGAGGGCCTTGAATATCTGCACCCCGACAGCGGCCCCGGCGAGGCCGCCGACCAATAAGACGCCGCCCATTTTCAAGTCGACGGTTTTGCGTTTCAGATGCGCCAGAACGCCCGAGAAGGACGAGGCGACGATCTGGTTTGCCTCGGTCGCGACGGCGACGGCGGGGGGGATGCCGATGAAGAACAAGAGCGGCGTCATCAGAAAGCCGCCGCCAACGCCGAACATGCCCGACAGGATGCCGACCATGCCGCCAAGGCCGAGCAAAAGGAAAGCGTTTACCGAAACTTCGGCGATAGGAAGATAGATTTGCATGGGTTCATCCAAAGAGTGGAGACACATCCATTACCCGTTTTGAATATGATTGTTCAGGGGGGCTGTCTGCGACAAATCGGAGCGAATATTCAAGTTGGGGACGCTCTGGCGGCGGGCGGGCAGGCTTGCTGCGGTGGTTTGAGGGTTTATGGCCGGTTTTAGCGACTCAGGCCGAAGGGTCGGGCCGTGTCAGATCGCGGGCCAGCACGAAGGCTGATGCGCGCTGGCCATTGGGCGTTTGGTAATAGTCCTTGCGTTGGCCGGTTTGGGTAAATCCGGCGGCTTTGTATAGGGCAAGCGCAGGTTGATTGCTGATGATGACCTCAAGGAAAATCTGCTGGGTTTGCTGTTTTCGGGCGGCTTTGGTGAAGTCGTGCAGAAGGGTGCTTGCGATGCCCTGGCGGCGGTGGTTTGGGTCAACGGCCAGGGTCAGAACCTCAGCCTCGGGCGCAAGGATGCGGCCCAGCAGGAAGCCATGTTCGTGGGGTATCAGGGTGATGCCAGGGCCGGTCAGCAAGCTTCTGAATTCCGCCGCTTGCCAGGGACGCGGGGTGGTGAAGCAAAGCGCGTGCAGATGCGCAAGCTGATCCGGGGTCACGACAGCAGGACCGGTGGCGCGTCGCGTGAAGGGGCGGCGTCGGCGGATTTCAGGTAAAGGGGGGCCGGGCGCGGGGCCGGTTGGCCAAAGCGCTGGGCGGTGATGCGGGCGATGGCGACGGCCAAGGGATCGGCGGGTAAAGCCGGGGCTACGCCCAAGCTCGCGGCGATGGTTTCGGCGTCGTGGCCAAGGACGTGGTCGATCTTGCCTTTGAACCTGGGGATCAGATCTTGCCGGGTGAACAGGCCGGGGGCGTCCTGGGTTTTCGCACCGATGTGTTGGGCATAAAGCTGATTGCGGCGGGCGTCGATCAGGGCCAGGCAGGGGCCATTTTGGCCGTGGCAAAGGGCGTCAAAGCTGTTGACGCCGATGGCGGGGATGCCC
>CAYXXQ010000231.1:0-5954 GCA_964469075.1 uncultured Rhodobacter sp. | reverse complement strand
TTCAGTTGTTTTATTACCGTGCGAACCTGATATACAGAATAAACACTCACAAGCAGGCAGGGCCTTATGCGTATTCTCTTTCATCTGACAGTCACGCTGACAATCGGGGCATTCGTGACTTTTCTTGGTCTTGCAAATCCCGTGCAGGCGCAGACCACCGAGGTGCCGTTCGGCATGGCCGGACATGACACGTCACAACCGATCCAGATCGTTTCTGACAGCTTTGTCGTCAGCCAGAAAACCGGCGCGGCTGAGTTTTTGGGCAATGTCGTCGTCTCCCAGGGGGAGTTTCGCATGACCGCCGACAAAATCACCGCCGTTTATGTGATGGAAAACGGCAAGCAGACCGGCACGATTGACAAGGTCATCGCCACGGGCAACATCGTTCTGTCCCGCCCACCCGAGGCGGCCGAGGCGGACTCAGCCATTTATACGATTGCTGACAGCACGGTGCTGATGGAAGGCAATGTCATGCTGACCCAGGGCAAGAACATGATTGTCGGACAGAAAATTCTGATCAACTTGATCGCAGGCTCAGCCACCATCGAGGGGCGCGTCAAAACGGTGTTCCAGTCAGGCGGATCCGGCGAATGAGCGACCAGCCGAGCCCCGAATTCGGCAACCCAAATGATGGGCTTCGGGTCATAAACCTTGGGAAAAGCTACAAAAAGCGCCGCATCGTGCATGATGTGTCGCTTGAACTCCACCGGGGGGAGGCCGTGGCTCTGCTGGGGCCGAACGGGGCCGGTAAGACCACATCTTTTTACGCCATCGCCGGGCTGGTTGCACCTGATACCGGCAAGGTTTTCGTCGATGGCCGTGATGTGACGCGGATGCCGATGTACAAACGCGCGCGGCTTGGCATCGGCTATTTGCCGCAGGAAGCGTCGATTTTTCGCGGCCTCAATGTCGAACAGAACATTCTGGCAGTGCTGGAACATTGGGTGCCTGACAAGAAGGCCCGCATGGCCCGGCTGGACGGTCTGCTGGCCGAGTTTTCCGTCACCCGGCTGCGCCATTCCTCAGCCATGTCGCTGTCAGGGGGGGAGCGTCGGCGCGTGGAAATCGCCCGCTGTCTGGCGAGTGATCCGAAATACGTGCTGCTGGACGAACCTTTCGCCGGGGTCGACCCTATTGCAGTTGCCGATATCCGTGCGCTGGTGGCGCAGTTGAAAACCCGGGGCATCGGCGTGCTGATCACCGACCATAATGTGCGCGAAACCCTTGCGATCGTTGACCGCGCCTATGTGCTGCATGACGGCCATGTTTTGATGAGCGGTTCTGCCGACGAGGTTGTGCGCGACGAGAATGTTCGCCGGGTCTATCTTGGTGAAGACTTCAAAATCATCTGACCCTGCGCTTTTGGGCAGAAGGCTTATGCGATGGCGTTGAAACCGGGATTGCGGATCACCCAGACTCAGCGTTTGACGCTGACACCGGGGCTGCGCCAATCGCTGTCGGTGTTGCAGATGACATCGCAGGAAATCGACGCAGCGATTGAGACAGAGCTGGCCCAAAACCCGCTTTTGACCGCCAGGCCCCCCGCATCCACCAGGACCGGCGGTGATTATGACCTCGCCCTTGATACGGTCGCCGCGCCTGTGTCTTTGGCCAGCCATCTGATCCGTCAGATCGGCCTGATGCGCGCCCCGGAACCGATCCGCGACGCGGCGGGCTATCTGGCGCATATGCTGGACGACAACGGCTATCTGACCGATCCAATGGCAGAATTGGCCGATGACCTTGGCTTGACCCCGCATGGTATTGATGCCGCGTTGAAGCTGCTGCAATCCTGCGAACCCACCGGAATCGGCGCGCTGAACCTGCTGGATTGCCTTGACCTGCAACTGCGCTCAAAGCAAGTCACACCGGATCTACGCCAGATTATCCTGACAAATCTGTCAGATTTCGCCACCGCCGACTGGCCCGCCCTGACCCGCAAAACCGGCCTTCCGCGCGACCGGCTGCACGCATATGCAACCCTGCTGCAAACGCTTGATCCTTATCCCGCCGCCGGGTTTCAGCAAGCCCAGGCAGAATACCTGCGCCCCGAAATCCGGGTGCTGCCCAAGTCCGACGGCAGCTTTCTGGTAGAGCCGCTTGACAGCATGACCCCCGTGCTGGCGATTGACGACGCTTTGATCAAGCGCGCGCGCACCGGGTCTGAGGATACCTCAGCCTATTTGCTGGAACAGATGAGCCGGGCAAGAGGCCTGATCCGCGCCATTCAATCCCGCGCGCAGACCGTCAGAAAGGTCACA
Organism: uncultured Rhodobacter sp.; assembly: GCA_964469075.1. GTDB lineage: Bacteria > Pseudomonadota > Alphaproteobacteria > Rhodobacterales > Rhodobacteraceae > UBA5972. The sequence goes on along the minus strand of CAYXXQ010000231.1, from coordinate 3,693 downwards.
GCCCAGATCGTCGCCAGCCAGCCCAGGTTTTTCACCAAACACGACGAACCGCTGGTTCCCCTGACCCGTCAGGCCGTTGCCGAAACGCTGGGTATTCACCCGTCAACCGTGTCACGGGCTGTCGCTGGCAAATCCCTAAGCTGCGCGCGCGGGGTCTTTCCGCTGTCGTTTTTCTTCACCTCCGGCCTTAATTCCCTGGCCGGGCAGCCTGCAACGTCCGCTTATGCGGTTCAGGCTGAAATCAGACGGCTTGTGGCGAACGAGCCCGCCACAAAACCCCTTTCGGATGAGCGAATAACGGCGCATCTGCAACAAAGCGGAGTTGACATCTCACGCCGGACTGTAGCCAAATACCGTCAATGTCTGAAAATACCGTCTTCATTTCATCGGCGCAGATCAAAGAGAAATCTTTGAACGGGTCGCGGTTTACGCCTGCGCAAAGCTTCGGTATGTCAGCCATTCCAAAAACGGGCCGAAAGGCCGAAAAACAACAATCCATAAAGGAGAAATGATGCGGTACAAGGTCAGCGGAATACATATCGACGTGGGTGATGCCCTTACTCAGCATGTCGAAACCGAGCTTGGCGAAGTCGTGCGCAAATATGCCGAACGCCCGACCGATGCGAATATCATCTTTTCCAAAGATGCCACCGAATTTGTCTGCGAGGCGACAGTCCACCTGTCGACCGGCCTGACATCCCAGGCCAAAGCGCACGCCTTTGATATCTACGAATCCTTTGAAAAGTGCTGCGACAAGATCGAAAAGCAGATGCGCCGCTACAAACGACGCCTGAAGGACCATCACAAAGACCGCGAAACTCCGGTTGATTCTTTGCTGGCTTCGTCCTATGTCCTCGCCAGCAGTGACGACCACTCCGAAGAGGCTGAGCCGGAAACCCTCCAGCCGATCATCGTGGCCGAGATGGAAACCAATATAAAATCCCTTTCGGTCGGTGAGGCCGTCATGCAAATGGAATTGAACAATGCTCCGGTACTTGTGTTCAAAAATGAAAGAAATGACGGGCTGAACGTGGTATATAAACGGGAAGACGGCAACATCGGCTGGATCGACCCGACCAACCTGAAATAGGGCCACAGGTCGCCTAAAAAACCAAGGGCCAGAGCCGCTATAACGGGTCTGGCCTAGGGGAAAGCAAGGACATGCAACTATCAGATATCCTCAAACCTGAGGCGATCAAATCCGTTGGGAAAACCGTAAGCAAGAAACGCCTGCTTCAAGAAATGTCGGAACTCGCCGGGACCAATTACAAACTGGACCCGACAATCGCGTTTGAAGCCCTCCAGGAACGCGAAAACCTGGGACCGACCGGCGTGGGCGAAGGCGTTGCCATCCCGCATGCGCGCCTGGAAGGTCTTGATAAGGTCGTTGGCGTGTTTTACCGGCTGGAAAAGCCGCTGGATTACGACGCTGCCGACCGTCAGCCGGTTGATCTGGTCTTCGCGCTGTTCGCCCCGGTTGCTTCTGGTGTTGATCACCTGAAAGCGCTGGCGCTGGTGTCCCGAATGCTGCGCGATGCGGCGACGCGCGTAAAGCTGCGTTCCAATGATGATCCATCCACCCTGTTTGCAATCATGACCGAGGTTACGACCCACAAAGCGGCCTGACGATCCCCCCTCAGGGCGCCGTAGACCAGTCGCCAAAGCCAAAGTTCAGGTAGTCGCGCCCATACGCGTCGCGTACACGGCTTTCGATCTTTTCGTCGTAAACCTCCGCCAGATCAAATGGCGGGGGGGTATCATCGCCCGGATCGGGCGTTTTGCCAGCCAGCCCGGTCAGCGCCTCCAAATAGGCAAGCGACGCCGCTAGATCTTTTTCCCGCAGGACATGCCCTAGCGGCAAAACCGTGCTGACGCCTTGCACGTAAGCGGTTTGACTGGCCCAAGCCGCATCAATCCGCAGCCCGCTTTGATCGGCCAAATTCGCCTTCAAAAACTTCAGAAACCCGGTAAAGGCTTGCCGGTGTCGATCCAGATCATAGCCACCAGCCCCCGCCCCTTTCTTGGGAATCGCGACCTTGTAGTCGCGAATAATCGCCGTGCGCAGATCACTATAGGCCGCCTTATCTTCCGGCAGGATATAAGTGCAAAACACATGATGCGCCCGTGCCACCGGGTGACGCAGAACCGTGAAGCTTTGATATCCCGGATGACCCAGCTGCCAGTCCCGCAGGGTTTTCTGGTTCAGCTTGCTGATCAGCGCCTCCTGGCCACCGTCTTCATGCGCGGCCATCCAGCCCTTAATGCGATCAACCGGCGCACCCTTGATCGGCGCGAAAATCAGCGGCGCTTGATCCCCGGCAACCAAACGCGGCACACCGGCACCGCGACGCGGCTCATAATTCGGGGTGCGCGACAGGTTCAGGAAGTCGATCTTCCCCAAAGCTGGGGCAATCTCGGCAAAATTGGAAACCTTGCTTTCCAAATCCGCCGGGTTCTGCCGTTTCAAACCCTTGTCCAGCGCATCAACCTGATGGCCCGAGCCTAAAAACCGTGCCAGCCCGTTCAGCACGTCAACCGACTGGATATCGTCGTAATTGATGTAAAACGCCGTCTGCCCGCTGGTTTGCAAGCCGTTCAGCAACAGCAACTGAAACTGCTGCGCTGCCTCAAGATGATCGGCAAACTCATCCGCTTCAAACGCGATCTGCGCGGTTTTCTGATGCTTGATATTGGTCAGCTTCCATTGCCCGGTCTCCCCGGCAATCTTGCGCGACACATAACAATCCAGCGGATTGCGCGTCAGGATTACCTTGCCGCAATCCGGATCGTCCAGACAGGCCTGCAAAATCCGCGGATCGTGGTCGTGAAAAAACCGAAACCCCGGAATAACACCGGGATCATCCGCCTTGATCGCCGCCAATAGCTGAAACGGGTCTTTTTGGCGCGCTCTCAGGCTTATGCCAAACAGCGCATCCTTTTTAGCACCGCCGACGAACACCGGGTTAAACAGTTCCCCATGACTTTTCAGATCAGAAAACTGATTGATATTCGCCTCAAGAAAGTTGGAACCCGTCCGCATTTCCGCGAACACCACAAAATAGCTGAACCGGCGATCAGACATCAGCGCACGACATAGGGTTTGACGGCAGCTTTGCTACGCGACGGCAGATCGCCCAGCGGATAATCCCCAACCGAATGCGGGTTCATCCCTTCGTTGCGTAAATGCTGGATAAACTGGCCAAAGCCGTTCAGATCGGCCATTTTCGGCACCTCCGTCAAGCGACGGCTGGCACCGGGGTCAAGCCCATCAAGGATGGATTGCAAAATCGGCATCGGGTTTTCAACAAATTCAGCCATAGACCAAACCTTCACCCGCGCCCGCGTTTCCGGTGAGCGCAATCGATCCACCAAGGCCGCCTCAATCGACTGATACCTGGCCGCAATCCGGCGCACCCGCTGGAAATTCATGTCTGAATGAAACAGCGGCACCGACCAGGCCCCGGTCACGATATAGATGCTGGCATTCGGATCACCGGCAACGAAATCAGTGATCTCTTGCTTATCGGCTGGCCCGAACTGAAAGCTTTGATGTTCGCCCTGGGTATTCCAGACAAGGTTCTGCAAAAACGCCTGCGGATTGTAATCACGCAGCTTGGCGCTGTTGGACAGACAGCCATTGTAAACCTCGGCACCGCCGGAAAACACCACCGCGCGCTTGTCAAACAGATGCCC
>CAYXXQ010000230.1:2133-5977 GCA_964469075.1 uncultured Rhodobacter sp. | reverse complement strand
CGCGCCCGCAAGACCGAGGCATTGCCGGTCGGAAACGGATTTGTGTGCCGCGAAAACAGACCAGGCTTGGACGGATTGGCAAAATCAGGCACATCGCTGACATCAATAATGGGCCCGGTCACAACCACGTCGCGACCGTCCTGGCCGCGCGCCAGATGATGCGCCAGATGTCGCGCCAAAAACCCGCTATCCACCAGCGAATCGTCATCGACAAAGACCAGAACGTCCCCTTTGGCCAGGCTGATCGCCTTGTTGCGCGCAGCCCCCGGCCCTTGCTGTTTGGGCAAGGCCGCATAGTGTAAATTCGGCTTGTTGCCCTGGGTTTTGATGATCTGATCAACCTTCGGGTCAACGCCGTCGCTGACGACAATCACCTCAAACGCATCCGCAGGCATGTCCTGCGCCAGCAGCAACGGCAGCGACACCGACAGGATTTCTGCGCGGTTATAGGTCGGAACAATGAAGCTGGCCTTGAGGTGCATGTCGGTCCTTTTGACGTGAGAATTACTGCCCTCACGGGCCATAGTGACCTCGGAAAACTGGCCTGCCTTGTCAAGCCTGTTTCAGGCATTTCCACCGCAACTGGCGAAAACCGGCCAACGCCGCCGATGCCTGTTCAGGCCAGAAATCTGACCCTGAAGGTTCCAAAATACATTCCAGCGGGTATGGTAGCGTTTATCAAGACAAGAATCACAAGGATTCATGACAAGAATTCATCAAGGGAGAAAACGATGATCAACTTGAAAACCCTGGCCATCGCCGCAACCGCCGTGGCGTTTGCAGGTGAAGCAATGGCCACCGAATGGAATGTGTCCGTCTGGGGCAAACGCCGCGCCTTCACCGAGCATGTTGAGAAACTTGCCGAACTGGTCAGCGCCAAGACCAACGGCGAATTTACCCTCAACATTTCTTATGGCGGCCTTAGCAAGAACCGCGAAAACCTCGACGGGATCTCGATCGGCGCGTTTGAAATGGCGCAGTTCTGTGCCGGCTATCACCGCGACAAGAACCCGACCATCACCGTGCTGGAACTGCCGTTTCTGGGCGTGAACACGCTGGCCGAAGAGGTCGCGGTTTCCCACGCCGTCTATGCCCACCCAGCGACGCAAAAAGATCTGGCGCGTTGGAATGCCAAGCTGCTGATGACCTCGCCGATGCCGCAATATAACATCGTCGGCACAGGTGAGCCGCGCGACACCCTGGCCAAATTCGAAGGCATGCGCGTCCGTGCAACCGGCGGTATCGGCCAGGCGTTCAGAGCGGTTGGCGGCGTGCCAACATCGGTCACCGCGACCGAGGCTTATAACGCAATGGAAAGCGGCGTGGTTGACACGGTGGCCTTCGCGCAACACGCGCATCTGGCCTTCCGCACCATCGACATCGCAACCTGGTGGACGGAAAACCTGAACCCCGGCACCGTCAACTGCCCGGTCGTTGTCAATATCGACGCCTATAACGACCTTCCCGACGATCAGCGCGCCGCGCTCGATGGTTCGATTGACGAAGCGATTGCCTATTACCTTGAAAACTATGGTAAATTGCTGGCGAAATGGGATGCGGTTCTGGCTGAGAAAAACGTCACCAAAGTCAGCATTCCCCAAGTGGAAATCGACGCGTTCAAAATCCGCGCCGCTGACCCGATCCGCGAACAGTGGATTGCGGACATGACAGCCCAAGGCCTGCCTGCGCAGGAGCTTTATGACCTGGTCATGACCACGCTGGCTGACGCCCGCAAGTAAAATTCAGGGCCGCCCCGGACAGATTTCGGGGCGGCCCTTTTTCGGGGGGAATTCATGTCATCATCCAACGTCCTGACGGATAACAGCCGCTTGTCCAAACTGGATCAGGCGGTTTTCAAGCTTGAGTCTTTCCTGAGCCTGCTGGCCGGCATCACCATTTTCGCCCTGGTCTGCCTGGCGGTTGCGCATGTTGTGTCGCGCAAACTGATTAACGCCCCCCTGCCCGGTTTCGTTGACTGGGTCGAACAATGCATGGCGGTTTTTGCCTTCCTTGGCATCGCTTACGCACATCGTTTGGGCGGCCATATCCGCATGGACATGCTGGTTGGCAAGCTGCGCGGACGGGCGCTTTGGCTTGCTGAGCTTACCTCCTCCATTGTTATTCTGCTGCTGGTCAGCGCGCTGATCTACGGCACCTATTACCATTTCGACCGCTCGTTTGACTGGAACGCGCCGCTGTTCAGCCGCGACAGTTCCATTGACATCGCCCTGCCACTTTGGCCCGCCAAACTGATCGTCTGTTTGTCGCTGGTCCTGCTATGGGTCCGGCTGGTGCTGCAAATCTGGGCCTATGGCCGCGCCCTGAAGGAAGGCGGCGACAGCCCGGTCGCCGTGCCAATGATCGAAGACGCGGCCCAGCAAGCTGCCCATGAAGCCGAAGTTCTGGCAGGCCGCGCATGAATTCTTACATTGATATGAAGGCGCTGCTTGACGGCGTTGATATGTTCAACGTGTCGCTGTGGCTGTCGGGCCTGTTGGTCGTCCTGGTGCTGATCGGCGTGCGTGTTGCTTTCGCTGCTGCCTTCATCGGCTTCATCGGACTTTGCCTGTTTTTCATGCAAAAACAAGGCTTTGACAAAGGCCTGATCACGGCAATGAAGCTCGCCGGTCAGGTGCCGCATTCCAAGGCAACCACCTATGCGCTGTCGCTGATCCCGACCTTTATTCTGATCGGCTACCTCGCTTATTACGCCGGTCTAACCCAATATCTGTTTGAGGCCGCCAAACGCTGGGTCGGCTGGCTGCCCGGCGGCCTTGGCGTCGCCACGGTCTTCGCCACCGCAGGTTTTGCGGCCGTGTCCGGCGCGTCGGTCGCCACCTCGGCGGTGTTTGCCAAAATCGCCATCCCGGAAATGCTGAAACTCGGCTATGACAAGCGCTTTGCCGCAGGCGTGGTCGCCGCAGGCGGCACCCTGGCCTCGCTGATCCCACCCTCGGCCATTCTGGTGATCTATGCCATTATCGTTGAACAATCCGTCGGCCAGTTGCTGCTGGCGGGCTTTTTGCCCGGGGCCGTTTCCGCCCTGATCTATGCCGGGCTGATCGTGCTGATGGCCAAGTTCCGCCCCAGCCTCGGCCCGCCGGTCAAAGGCTACAGTTGGGGGGATCGCTTTGCCGCCCTGCCGGGCACATTGCCGATCATCCTTGTGGTCTTCATCATCGTCTATTCGATCTATTTCGGCTGGGCCACCCCGACCGAGGCCGGGGCGCTGGGCGCTTTCGTCGTCTTGATCATGGCCCTCTGGCAAGGGATGCGCTGGCACGACCTGAAAGGCGCTTTGATGGAAAGCGCCAAGCTGACGGTGATGATTTTCACCATGATTTGGGGCGTGCTGATCTATGTGCGCTATCTTGGATTTGCCGACCTGCCCAACGCCTTCGCTGACTGGGTTTCAGGGCTGGAACAACCGGCAATGGTGACGCTGCTGCTGATCCTTGGCGCTTATGTTATCCTTGGCATGTTCATGGACGCGATTGGCATGTTGATCCTGACCCTGCCCGTCACTTTCCCGGCTGTCATTGCGCTGAATGGCGGCCCTGACGTCACCGCCGCCGACAGTGCCCTGGGGATGAGCGGCACCGAATGCGCCATCTGGTTTGGCATCATCGTCGTCAAAATGGCGGAGCTTTGCCTGATCACGCCCCCCATCGGCCTCAATTGCTTTGTTGTCGCCGGCGTCGCGCAACAGGATAAGATGAACATCTCGGTTCAGGATGTTTTTCGCGGGGCCTCGCCCTTCTTTGTTGCCGATGTGCTGACCGTCGCCGTGCTGATCGCCTTCCCCGGCATCGTTTTGTGGCTGCCCAGCCTGCTGGCCAATTGA
>CAYXXQ010000230.1:0-2033 GCA_964469075.1 uncultured Rhodobacter sp. | reverse complement strand
GCTGATCGCCTTCCCCGGCATCGTTTTGTGGCTGCCCAGCCTGCTGGCCAATTGATCTTGCGCGCGACCTTCATTGGCCGCAAAGTACGTGCGCCGCAGGCAAACCCGGCCCGATGGGCCGCAATCTGAACAGAAAACCCGCAGAAACCCCGATGCCGCATCCGATCAATCCCAATATGCTTGCCACGTTCCGCCCGCCGGTGATGGAATCCCGTCGCTGGCTGGACGGTCTGACCTTCACCGACGACAAGCCCCTGATCAATGTCAGCCAGGCCGCCCCGGTCGACCCGCCGCCCTTGTCCCTGCGTCAGGCAATGGCCGAGGCGGCGCTGACCGACGCCACCGCCCATGTCTATGGCCCGGTGCTGGGCCTGCCGGACCTGCGCGCGGAAATCGCCAACCAATGGTCAGACGCCTACGCAGGCCAGATCAGCGATCAGCAGGTCGCGATCACCAGTGGCTGCAATCAGGCCTTTTGCGCGGCCCTTGCCACCCTGGCCGGACCCGGCGACGCGGTGCTGATCCCGACACCCTGGTATTTCAACCACAAAATGTGGGCCGATATGTCAGGCGTCGAGGCGCGCTTACTGCCCGCAGGCCCTGACATGCTGCCCGACCCGGATCAAGCCGCCGCATTGCTGGATGATCGCGTCAAGGCCATCCTGCTGGTCAGCCCCAACAACCCGACCGGGGCGGAGTATCCGGCGGAATTGCTGCAAGCCTTTTACGATCTGGCAAAGGCTAGAAAGATCGCCCTGATCGTCGACGAAACCTACCGCGATTTTGACAGTCGCACCACAGCCCCGCACGCGCTGTTTGCCGATCCCGACTGGCCCGACACCCTGATCCAGCTTTACTCCTTTTCCAAGGCCTACCGGCTGACCGGCCACCGGGTCGGGGCGCTGATCGCCGGTCAAGATCGTCTGGCCGAGGTGGAAAAATTCCTTGATACCGTTACCATCTGCCCCAACCAACTTGGCCAGCGCGCCGCCCTTTTTGGCATGCAAAACCTCAGCCAATGGCTGGCCGGTGAACGGGACGAGATCTTGTCCCGCCGCGCCGCAATGAAACAAGGGTTTCAGACCCTGCCCGAATGGCAGGTTTTGGGTGTGGGCGCCTATTTCGCCTATGTGCAACACCCGTTTGCCACTGCCTCGGATCAACTGGCGCAGAACATGGTCAAACAGGCGGCGATCCTGATGCTGCCGGGCACGATGTTTGCCCCGACAAAGGCCAGCGGCGGCGATGGCAGCGCGGAAACCCAGTTGCGAATCGCCTTTGCCAATGCCGATCAAAGCCAGATCGCGGAAATGTTTGCGCGACTGGCCGCATTTACCGGCTGAGCCGTGCTTGTATCCGCGGCGGACAGGCCGTAATACTCTGGCAAATTCTGACGAGGAAAACCACGCCATGACCGCACCCCTGCGCGCCAAAAAGTCCAACAACACAATCGTCTGGGCCCTGCTTGGCCTTCTGATCATCAGTCTCACCGGCTTTGGGGTGCAATCCGTTGGCAATGGCGGCACACAAACCGTGGCCAGCGTCGGCAAAGAAGAGGTGTCGGTGAACACCTATGTCCGCGCGCTGAACGCCCAGTTGCAGCAGTTTTCCCAGCAGGTCGGCCAAAACATCAGCCTCGAACAGGGCCTGGCCTTTGGCGTTGACCGTCAGGTGATGCAGCAGATTTTGGGGACCGCGGCCCTTGACGGCGAAAACAATCGGATTGGCCTGTCGGTCGGCGATGGCCACGTACGCGACAGTTTGCTGGCGACCGAAGCGTTTCAGAACATCACCGGCCAGTTTGACGAAACCGCCTATAATTTCGCGCTGGATCAGGCCAATTTGAAGCCCGGAGAATATGACGAGGTCATTCGCGGTGATGCCAGCCGCAGCATGCTGCAAACCGCCGTGATCGCGGGCATTCAGGCCAATGACAGCTTTGGCATGGCGCTGTTGAACTTCATCGGTGAAGGCCGCGATTTCAAGTGGGTCACGCTGACACCTGGCTTGCTGGTCGACGCCAATCGCACCCC